>CAZKHA010000085.1:0-14410 GCA_964552325.1 uncultured Bacteroidales bacterium | reverse complement strand
TCGGGCAGCACAGGTAAACCTAAGGGCGTGATGATAGAACATAGGTCGGTTGTAAATTATTTGAGATCCTATAATGCTATCGCACCTTTGCAAACTACGCCCAATGGAACAAGCATTTGCCCCTATGTATTTGATGTATCGGTATGGGAGTTCTTTTCGGTGCTGTGCTTTGGCGGCACGCTTCATTTGCTCGAAACGCAGAGCATTCTTGATATCAGCGGGTTTGCTAATTACCTGTCAGAAAACGAAATTAACAGTGCTTATCTTGCACCCGGCATTTTAACCGATTTGGTGGTCACTTTTGAAACAGATAAACATTTAAGCCTCCCAGATAGAATTCTTGTTGGCGTTGAACCGATTCAACAAGGCACACTGCAGCGGTATTTGGAACTACGGCCTGCCATGCGGATAGTAAATGCGTATGGGCCTACCGAAGCCACCATTTCGTGCACTTTTTACGTGTTCAACAAAGCCCAGGACCCGCAAAAACGCACCCCCATCGGAAAAGCTATTGATGGCTACAATTTATATGTTGTAAATGAACAGAACCAGCAAGTTGCAGCTGGAGAAACAGGTGAGATACTAATAGGTGGAATAGGATTGGCAAGAGGTTATTTGAACGATAATGAATTAACGTCCAAAAAATTCATCCCCAATCATTTTATGAAAGCTACCGGCGAGAAGCTTTACAAAACCGGTGATTTGGGTTATTATTTGCCCGATGGCAATTTGATGTATGATACCAGGCTCGACTATCAGGTAAAGATTAGGGGGTATCGCATTGAGCTTGGCGAAGTTGAAGCAATCATGCTACAATCAGGATTGATAAAGGAGTGTGTGGCTGCGGCGAGTGAAGCCGATAATGGTATAAAGTATTTAATAGTGTATTTTGCTCGAGTACAATCGGAGCCATTTACAGAACAAGCTTTACGACGCTATGCCGAACAGCATATGCCAATGTATATGATTCCCAGTATCTTTGTTGAATTACCACAACTTCCGCGCAATCAATCGGGTAAGGTTGACAGGAAACTGCTTCCGGCAGCCAAACAACCCATTTCTCATACGAGCACGTTGGAATTGTCAAATTATCAAGAAGTTGTAATGCAACTCTGGCAGGAGGTATTAGGTTTTGACAACATTGGGCTCGACGCTAACTTTTTTTCGATGGGCGGCAACTCTATTAACGCGGCCCAAGTGGTAGCACGGCTTAACCGTAAGCTTAAAACCCAATATGGGGTGGATGTAGTTTTCTCCTATCCAACTGTTTTTGAGCTGGCACATTTCTTAGAGTCTGATAAACCAACTGATTTTGAACAAGCTGTAGTTCATATCAATTCGAATCAAAGCGTTTTCAGGTTGTCGTTTAACCAACAACGGCCCTATGTGCTCGAACGATTTAAAGGTGCCAATTCATTGTACAACATTCCGATGGTGCTGCAACTGCACGGGAAAGTGAACATTAAAGCACTTGAAACAGCACTTGGTAACATTATTGCCAAGCACCAGATTTACCGAACTACTTATGGCGAAGTAAATGGTGAGCCAGCACAGATAATCCATCCGTTTAACGGATTTAGCATTGCCATACACGATTTGCAACCTGACCAAGCAAACAAAGAGAGGCTGATAAAGGACGTAATTGAAACGGAATGCGGCACCCCTTTTAATTTATCAACAGGGCCGGTGCTAAGAGCATTATTAATTGTACAATCTGATCATGAGCACATTTTGGTTTTGAATGTGCATCATATTGCCTCTGATGGTTGGTCAATAGGATTGCTCTTGGAAGAACTTTCGGTAGGTTATGCTTCTGCTTGCAGAAATGAGCCGGATATAAATAGCCGGGATATAACGCCCTATGCAGCCTTTAGTTTATGGCAACGGAAAGTACTTGCTACAAAGCAAGCTGATGAACGACTTAGTAAAATTGTTCAATCGCTTGAGGGTATGCCCGCGCTGTTAAGCATACCTACCGATTATCAACGCCCTGCTGAGTTTAGTTACAAGGGGGCAAGCTTTTATTTTAATTTTGATGAGGTAGCAAGTGAAGATATCGCACATTTGGCCAGGGCCACAGCAAGCTCGAATTTTATGGTGCTTATGGCAGCTTTTGGGGTATTGCTGAAAGAATACAGCCGTCAAGAAACGTTTTTGGTAGGTACGATGGCTGCTAACCGCACGCTGCAAGAATTTGAAGCCTCGCACGGGTTTTTCACCAACACGGTGCTCATAAAGCAAGACTTGGAAGGCAACCCCAATTTTATGCAATTGATTGATCGAACAAAAATTGCTGCGTCGCATGCACTTCAATTCCAGGATATCCCATATGAGCAAGTGCTCGAAAAGATAAATTCCCCTCGCAACTTGAGTTATAATCCGTTGTATCAAGTTATGTTGGTTTATCAGAACATGCCTATCGACAATCTAAAGCTAGAAGGTTTGGTAGCCAACGAAATGGAAGTTGAACGGCTCACCTCAAAAATTGATTTGACCCTAACTTTTGATGTTATCAAAGGCAAGTTACGTGGATTGGTGGAATACAATCCCGATTTATTTAAGGAGAGTAGCATGCGAGCCATGGTGGGGCATCTCCGGTTAATTTTAGATCAAGTTACCAGCCATCCTGACATAAAAGTGTCAGATATCAATATAATAACTGATGATGAACGCTTAAATATTTTAAAATGGTCAGTTAGCCCACAACATGCTGTTGAAGAAAAGAAGCTTTCTGAACTATTGAACGATGCGTTTAAGCGGCATAGTAACCTACAGGCAATTTCGCATGGCCACACCAGTTTCACATACGGCGACATGAACCGGCAAGTGAAAAGGTTGGCCGAATACCTCAGCACTTTACAATTGCCAAGCAACTCGCCCATTGGCATTATTGCAACCCGAGTTCCATCTACTGTAACTGCTATGTTGGCTTGTATCAGGTGTATGCATCCATTTGTACCCTTAGACCCCACCAATCCTGAGTCACGCTTACAGGAGATAATCACCGAAGCAGGCATCACCCATATTTTGGTGTCGCGACACAGTGAGAACCAAATTACGCTTAAAACCGGAAAAGCAGAACTTACCCAAATTGAAGACATTACTTACAATCAAGCCTATGATTTAAAGGAGGTTACAAGTTTTTCGCCACATCCTGAATTACCGGCCTATATCATTTTTACTTCGGGTTCAACCGGTAAGCCAAAAGGAGTGGTGGTTAGCCGTGGTTCGCTAGCTAATTTTATTCAGGCTACTATTCACAACTTCAATATGGTACAAGGCGACCGAGTGCTACAGTTTGCCTCGCTTACCTTTGACACGGCCCTAGAAGAGATTTTTCCATGTTATTGCTGTGGAGGGACCTTGGTGTTGCGCTCCGATGATATGATTGCTTCGCACACGGTGTTTTTGGAGAAAATAAGAAAGGCCGATATTAGCATCCTTGATTTGCCAACAGCATACTTTAATCAATTGGTAATAACCATGGAGCATCAGAACCTGCGATTTCACGAGAACCTGCGTTTGATAATTATTGGTGGCGAAGCTGTTGGTTTAGAGTATATTAAAATATTTAATAAGTTAAGTGCCCGCCACATAAAGCTTGTTAATACGTATGGGCCTACCGAAACCACGGTTGTGGCAACCTCGTACAAGTTTGACCCATCAATTGAACCAGCTTGGGTTCCAATAGGTAAACCGATGCTGAATAGCACTGTTTTTGTTGTAAATAAAAACCTAAAGCTTGTACCGCCAGGTGTTCCGGGTGAGTTGTTAATTGGGGGAAAAGGCTTGGCTTTGGGATATATAAACCAACCTGAGCTCACCAACGAAAAGTTTATTACCTTGAACCTAACGGGCAAAGACGCACAACGCCTTTACCGTACAGGCGATTTGGTTAAATACAATCCTGATGGTGATTTGATTTTTTTAGGCAGGACTGACTTTCAACTGAAAATAAGAGGATTTAGGGTTGAGCCGGGTGAAATTGAAAACCATTTGCTCTCGTTGCCCGATATTACCCAAGCTGTGGTTATGCTTCGCGATGATAGGCCAGGCATCAGCTTGCTAACAGCTTACATAGTTACTAGCCAAAAACGTTACAATACCAAATATTATAAAGACAGGCTTCGTACGTTGGTGCCAGATTATATGATACCTCAGGTATTTGTGGTGCTTGATCAACTTCCCATAAACCGACAAGGCAAAATTGATCGAACAATGCTACCAATGCCCGATTTTAATGCCATATTATCTGATAAAGAGTTTATAGAACCCAATACACCCCTACAGCTTAAGTTGGCTTTGATATGGAAAGATATCTTGCAACTTGAACGGATAGGTATTAATGACCATTTTTTTGAGCTTGGGGGGAACTCAATTAAAGCCACACAACTCATTTCAAGGGTCAATGCATTGACCAAAGGCGAATTCCCTTTTAAAGTCTTGTTTACCTACCCAACCATTGAAGCTATGGAGAGGTACATCTTAAGCAAGGACTTTAAGCGCAAACTGAAAGCTACCGAAATAACCAAACATCCCCAAGGGATGGTGATTCCTGCATCATCAACCCAAAAACGTATCTGGTTCTTGCACCAACTAGAAGGATCGAGTGTGGCCTATAACATTCCCATGGCCTACAGTATTCAAGGTGATGTTGATCTGTCCGTTCTTAACAGGGCTATTGATGAGGTGCTGCTAAGGCATTCTATTTTGCGTTCATGCATTAAACCACTTAATAATGAGCCTACCATACACATAGAGCCAAGTGTAAAAGCGCATATCGAATTGATTGATTTACGTAACTTTCAGCCCGAAGACAAAAAAGCTGAGTTGGCGCTGCTCTCTAAAAATTTTGCACTCCACGTGTTTAATCTGAGCATGGTGCCACTTTTTAAGTTTAGCCTGATAAGGCTTGAGGCCCATGAAAGTATTTTATTGCTCAATTTCCATCATTTGGTACTCGATAACTGGTCGGCGGGCTTGTTTTTGAAAGAAGTCTCTTATATATACGATGCCCTGCTGCATCATCATAAAATTGAATTAAGTCCGCCAAAGCTGCAATATCCAGATTATGTGGTTTGGCAAAATGCGCTTTTGAACTCGGAACATGTAAAAGTTCAAACAGAGTTTTGGAAAGAAACCCTAAGTGCTGCCCCCGATATACTGCAGCTTCCTTTGGATCACAGCCGCAAAATGGTTCAGACTTTTAATGGGGCTGAGGTTAGGCAAACACTCGATGCCAATATTACCCAACAAATCAAAGATTTCTCGTTGAGCCAAGGTGTGAGCATGTATGCTACTTTGCTTAGTGCATTCTCGTCAGTGCTTTATCGCTATTCCAATCAAAGCGACATAATTATCGGATGCCCTGTAGCCAATCGTAACCATCAGGATACCGAGGATATTATGGGTGTGTTTATAAATAACCTGCCAATTCGAATACAAATTCCTGAACGTATTTCATTTAAAGAGTATAGCAAGCTTGTAAATAAGCTGATACTTGAAGCTTTTGAAAACCAGGATGTTCCTTTTGATAAAATTATTGAGAACCTCAACCTCAAGCGGAATATTAACATCAGTCCGCTTTTTCAGGTAATGTTCAACTTGTTAAATGCCCATAATCAGAATTTAGCCCTTTCAGGATGTGAGGTACATTACATCGACCCTGGCAGGTTTGTGTCAAAGCTGGATCTATCGCTTATAATGATGGAAACGAAAGGTGTTTTACATGCTGTTTTTGAGTATAATAGCGATCTTTTTAAGTATAAAACGATCCGCAGCCTAGCGAGCCATTTTAACACTTTTCTACAGTCGGTATTCAGCAATCCAGATACATATATTGACAAGGTTGAATTATTGAGCCAACAAGAAAGGCACAAACTTTTTACTGGCATCAATCAAACCGTTAAAGCCTGGCCCACAGGATTTTTGATTGATGTTTTGGAGCAAAGTGCTGCCCGCTATCCCAATAATGTTGCTTATCAAGCGGGCACAACCACACTAACATATGATGAGCTTCACAAGAAAACATCAACCTTAGCAGCACATTTGCAAAGACGCGGATTAAAACCCAAGCAGTTGGCTGGTGTTATGCTGCATCGTTCAGTTAACCTTCCGGTGGCTCTTTTAGCTATTTTAAAATCGGGTGCTGCATATGTGCCCCTTGATCCCATCTATCCTAAAGAACGGATTGCCCAAATTGTTCATGATGCGGGTATTAGTCTATTTATAACTGAAAACGCCCTTATCGACCATTTGCCAAGTGATGATTCAGAATTAATAAACATTGACGATGCAGCCAATTTCCGGCATCTTTCATTTGTTCAACCTGAAATTCAAGCAGATGATGCAGCCTATGTGATTTTTACATCAGGTTCCACAGGTAGGCCGAAAGGTGTTCAAATATCGCATAAGAGCTTGATGAATTTCTTATGGTCGATGAAGGAAGAACCTGGTATTGGTACCAATGATCGATTATTAGCGGTAACAACCATATCGTTTGATATTGCTGGGCTTGAATTGTTTTTGCCTTTATTGTGTGGTGCGAGCGTTGTTATTGCTTCGGCAGAAGAGGCGATGGATGCTGATTTGCTAGTAGATATAATTAACAAAGAAAAGATTACGTTTATGCAGGCCACTCCAATTACTTGGCGGATGATAATGCTGACCAATTGGAATGGAGCCCTAAACTTAAAAGCATTATGTGGGGGCGAGGCTTTGCAACAAGATCTTGCCAATCAACTGGTGGCCCATTGCAAAGAGGTTTGGAACATGTATGGCCCTACCGAAACTACCATTTGGAGCACTGTACAGTGTGTGCATCATCACGAAATACCTGAAGGTTATGAAGCGATTGGGAGGCCTATTGCCAACACAAGCGTGTATGTGCTCGATAAAAACCTTAACCCTGTGCCAACGGGTGTGCCTGGCGAGCTCTTTATAGGAGGACAAGGTGTTGCTTTGGGCTACTATAACCGTAGCGACTTAACCTCTGAACGCTTTATCACCAATCCATTTGTTGCACATCACGAAAAAATGTATCGTACCGGCGACTATGTAAAGTTAACATCTACGGGTGTGCTCGAATACCTTAGTCGGATTGATAATCAAGTAAAAATCAGGGGCTTTAGGATAGAGCTTGGCGAGATAGAATCGGTAATTTCGCGCTTTGCCGGCATAACCCAAAACATTGTGTTGGTGCGTGAAGATATTCCTCATTCAAAACGCATTGTTGCATACATCATTCCAGAGCCGGAAATAAGCATCCAACGGACTGAGCTGCGCAATTTTCTTGTGCAGCAATTGCCTGATTATATGATACCCGCTGTGTTTGTGTTTATCGATTCGTTCCCTCTTACACCTAATGGTAAAATTGACCGTAAGAATTTCCCTATACCTGATGCGAGCAGCGATACATCTTTTGCTGAATTTGTGGAACCATATGATGAAACACAAAAAATGTTAGCAGGTATCTGGAAAGATTTGCTTAAGCGCGAGCAAATTAGTGCCAATGATGACTTTTTTGAACTAGGGGGGCATTCGCTGCTGGCTGTTTCGATGATGGGGCGCATTGAAAACGAAACCCGTAAACGCATCCCTTTAGCCACGCTCTTCACGCATTCTAAACTATCCGATTTAGCTAAAATTATTGATAAACAGCAGGATGCTAACGATTGGCGATCGTTGGTACATATAAAACCCTTTGGCAATTTAATACCACTGTTTTTGATTCATGGGGCTGGCTTAAATGTGATGCTTTACAACACACTCATCAACAGTCTTTCTATTGATCAACCTGTGTTTGGCTTGCAGGCAAAAGGACTAAATGGCATTGATAAGCCGCTAGAAACCATCGAAGAGATTGCTGCACATTACATTGCGGAGATTAAGACCGAGTATCCTGTTGGTCCTTATGCATTTGCAGGTTTTTCGCTAGGTGGTATTATTGCCTTTGAAGTGGCTAAACAACTACACGCTTCAGGCGACGAAGTGGCTTTTGTTGGAATGCTTGATACCATAGCCTATACCAGCGATCAACATTTGAGTAAGATTCAACGAAAGCTGCGGCGTATCAAATTTGTTGTAAATCAGGTTGTTTTCAATATTGGAGCCTTTATTCACGAACCCCATCATCACAAATCGAAGTTATTCTTGTGGAAGTTGAGTTCACTAAAACGCAAGCTAAAGAGCTTGGTTTATCGCATGCGGGCATCACATGCTTATGCCACAGGCGATAAGGATAAACTCCCAACTTTTTTGCATAACGTACACGAAATCAATAATAGAGCGGGTGAAAACTATGTACTAAAACCTTCCAACATTTCAATAGAACTGTTTAAAGCTGATCATCAAACATTTTACATTGAAGACAAACGTACCTATGGCTGGGACAAATATGCCCTAAATGGCATAACAGTTCATTTGGTGCCTGGCGAACACTCAACACTCTTTTGGCCTCCAAACGACGTGCAATTTGCTCATACGCTTCAACAACGTTTAAATGAGGTAAATACAGCCTACCAGCTCAAGATTATTAAACAAAATAGTCTTTGATTCGTTACACTTTGATTATCTGGCCTTTTTAATACTTTTTCTTCCTTTCTATGGTGGCAATTGAAACATTCAATAACACTGCACGTCCGTTCGACGCGCACCTTTGTATTCATCAGGTATTTGAACAAATGGTTCAAAATCAACCCGATGCTCCGGCAGTACTATTTGATGGTTTATCCCTCACATACGCGCAGTACAACGGATTGAGCAACTTATTGGCTCATCGTATTCGCCAAAATGAGCATACAGGACCCGATAACTTTATTGGTATTTGCACCGAACGATCACCCGAAATGGCCATTGGACTGATGGGTATCCTAAAATCCGGATCAGCCTATGTACCCATCGATCCTTCCTACCCTCATGACCGTATGCAGTTTATGATAGAAGATGCGGCCATAAAAGTGGTTGTGACTCAGCAGAAATTCGCCTATTTGTTTTCATCTTTTGATGTTGAAGTAATTGTCCCAGATATAAGTATTCTTCCAAACCGTATTTTGCCAAACATGCCACCTGAAACAGGTGTCGTTTCCACAAATTTGGCCTATGCCATTTTTACATCAGGTTCTACGGGAAAGCCCAAAGGCGTTATGGTGGAGCATAAATCGGTAATAAACCGAATGCAATGGATGCAGCGCAATTATGATGCATCGGCACATGATACGATTCTCCAAAAAACCCCTTATACGTTTGATGTTTCGGTTTGGGAATTGTTTAACTGGTTCTTTTATGGAGCTAAACTCTACTTTCTTGAGCCTGGTGGCGAGAAAGATCCGGTAACAATGATTAAAATTATTAGGGAGCAAAAGATAACACTCATACACTTTGTTCCGTCTATGTTAAAGCTCTTTCTCGATTTTGCTGAAACCTTCGATAATTTGCTCAATATCCAATCGTTGAGGCGGGTATTTGCGAGCGGTGAGGCATTAACGGCTGGATTGGTTAATCGTTTTAATAGGGTAGTAGCACCCAATGGAACACGGCTATATAATTTGTATGGGCCAACCGAGGCTACTGTGGAGGTTTCGTACTTTAATTGCGAGCCAAACATCCAATACGAAAAAATACCCATTGGCAGGCCTATTGATAACATCAGGCTTTATGTGGTAGATGAACAAAACAACCCAATAGCCGCTGGTGAAGAAGGAGAATTGGTAATTGCTGGGGTTGGGGTTGCACGCGGATATCTTAACAGACCAGAGCTTACTGCCGAAAAATTTATTGACGACCCATTTGACCCTGGGAAAAAAATGTACAAAACCGGCGACCTATGCCGACTGAATGAAGAAGGACAAATTGAGTATATTGGGAGGACTGATTTTCAATTAAAAATAAGAGGCTTGCGTGTTGAACCTGGTGAAATTGAAGCCTTGCTCACCAATATTATAGGCATATTGGAGGCTGTGGTCATGCTACGCGATGATAAACATGGAGTTAGCCTGCTTACAGCCTATATAGTTTGCAATGGACAACAGCCCAGCACCGAAGGTATAAAGCAATTGCTTGCCGAAAAGGTGCCTTCGTATATGGTTCCCCAAGTTTTGATGATTCTTGATAAAATGCCTGTTTCAGCACACGGAAAGGCTGATCGCAAGGCTTTGCCCATGCCCGATTTAGATGCCTTAAGCCTCACTTCAGAATATCTTGAGCCCACAACTCCCCTGCAATTGGAGTTGGTAGCTCTATGGAAGGAACTGCTTAAAAAAGAACAAATTGGCATTAACGATAATTTTTTTGAGATTGGCGGGAATTCCATCATGGCTATACAGTTTACCTCGCGCATTGCCCGAAAATGGGAAGTGAATTATCCCCTCAGGCAGTTGTTTGCCAATCCAACCATATTGGATGTAGAAACCTGGATGAACCATAACCTAAGCAATAAGGTAAAAATTGAAAAAATAGGCCCTGCAAAAGATAAAAGCATTGTACCTGCATCTTCACCTCAACAACGAATTTGGTTCCTTGATCAACTGGAAGGATCGAATGCTGCATATAATATCCCTCTGGAAGTGAAAATTAGCGGCCCTGTGCAGTTAGGCATTCTCGAAAAAGCAATCAACCGAATCATCAAACGCCACGATGCGCTTCGGTCGTGCATAAAAAGCCACAATGGAAGCCCTGTCCTGCACTTTGAGCGTGAAGTCCGGTGCCATATCGAACTTATTGATATTACAACTATTGACAGCGAAAAGCGTAAAGCCGAGCTTCAATTGATAGCCAAAAACCATGGGCTTTTTGTATTTAACCTTTCCCAAGCACCACTTTTTAGGTTTAAGCTGGTTCATTTTGATAGGGAAGAATATTATTTCTTGCTCAATTTTCACCATTTAATATTTGACAATTGGTCAGAAGGGCTGTTTTTTAAGGAATTAAGCATCCTGTACAATTCCCTTGTTGCGAATCTTGTGCCCAATTTACCTACACCCGAGATTCAATATGCCGATTATGTGCAATGGCAAAACACCCAATTACAGTCCGAGAACATTTCGAATCAGTTAAAATATTGGAAAACAGTACTTAATGGCGCATCAACCGTTTTAGAAATGCCTCTTGACCATCCTCGCAAGCATGTACAAACGTTTAATGGTGCCGAAGTTAGGCTTCAATTTGATCCTCAGCTTATTACAAAATTAAACGAACTCGCCTTGGGTTCAGGTTCAAGTTTATATACAACCTTGCTAACAGCATTTGCATTAACCTTGCAACGCTATACCAATCAAGATGATATGGTTATTGGTTGCCCGGTTGCGAACCGTAATCATCCTGAGTTGGAAGATATCATGGGTGTTTTTATTAACAATTTACCACTTCGGGTAGCAATTCCCAATCAAATTACATTTAGGCATTTACTAGCTAAGGTAAATACCAATATGATTGGACTACTAGAGAACCAAGATACGCCGTTTGAAAAGATTATTGAGATCCTAAATCTAAAGCGCGACCTGAATATCAGCCCTTTGTTTCAAGTACTCTTTAATATGCTGAACGCCCATGGCGAACGCTTGAACCTTTCAGGTTGTACAACTCAGTACATTGATGCCGGACGCTATGTTTCAAAACTAGATTTATCGCTCATTATCACGCAAATTGATGAGGTGCACTCAGCCGTTTTCGAGTATAATATAGATTTATTTAAATACCAGACTATCAAATATTTGGCTGAGCATTTCATGACCATGCTCGGCGCCATTGTGGCGAATCCCGATGCTGATATCCATTCGTTAGATATGCTTACACCTAACGAGCGCCATCGTTTATTGTATTCCGAAAACGCGATTACCACTTCTTATCCACAAGTTTGTTTTCATGAACTATTTGCAAAACAAACCTTAAAGACCCCCAATAAAATTGCTGTTAGAGATGCAAAGACCCACTTAACCTATTCAAAATTAGATCATAAATCGTATCAGTTGGCTAATATTCTGCTAGCTAATGGTTTACAAAAAGGGCAATTGGTTGGTGTGATGCTTAACCGCACGCTTGATTTGCCCGTAGCCCTATTGGCCATCATGAAAGCTGGTGGCACTTATGTTCCGCTCGACCCTTTGTATCCTCCTGATCGGATTGCTTTAATAGTTGAAGATGCACAACTAAACTTGTTTATAACGGAATCTTCCTTAAAAAGCGCTTTACCAGAAGTAGATGCAACATTTATTACAATTGATACGGCTGATTTTTATACAGCTTATAGCGAAGCACTGCCCAATGTAGCTATTGACGACTCAGCCTATGTTATTTTTACTTCGGGATCAACTGGCAGGCCAAAAGGTGTGGAGGTTACCCATAGGGGCTTGACCAACTTCCTGTGGTCAATGAAAGATAAACCTGGTATTAAACCCGATGATGTGTTATTGGCAGTTACAACGGTGTCGTTTGATATTGCTGGCTTAGAGATATATTTACCTTTGTTGGTAGGTGCTACCGTAGTAATTGCAACTACCGAAGAGGCTATGGATGCCCGGGTATTGGCTGAAAAAATTGAAAAAGAGTATATTACATTTATGCAGGCAACCCCTGTTACTTGGCGCATGCTCTTGATTACCAATTGGCATGGAAACAAAAACCTTAAAGTGCTTTGTGGAGGTGAGGCTTTGCAGCAAGATTTGAGCAATCAGTTGGTGGCTCATTCATCTGAGGTATGGAATATGTATGGCCCCACCGAAACCACAATTTGGAGTACAATTCAGCAGGTTCATCACCATGAGGTTGCCGAAGGGTATGAACCCATAGGCAAAGCTATTGCCAACACAAGCCTTTATATACTTGATAACCAATTAAAACCAGTACCAATCGGTGTGCCTGGCGAATTGTATATTGGTGGTGATGGGGTAGCCAAAGGCTATTACAATCGCCCGGAACTTACAAAAGAACGTTTTCTCGAAGACCCATTTTCCAAAAGGGCTAAGCAATCTATTTACCGTACAGGCGATCAAGTAAAAATGTTGCACGATGGCACCTTGGTTTACTTGAATAGGCTTGATAACCAGGTAAAAATACGGGGATTTAGAATTGAACTGGGAGAGATTGAATCTGCCATCACCCGTTTTAAGGGCATTGCACAAAACGTGGTTAGCGTACGCGAAGACACCACGAACAATAAACGAATTGTGGCGTATTTAATACCTGAGAATGGTAATGAACCAGATAAACTTGCACTGCGGAATTATTTGTCGAGTTGTTTGCCCGAGTACATGATACCGGCTGCTTTTGTGGTTATGGAGCAGTTTCCGCTTACACCAAACGGCAAAGTAGATCGCAAACTATTGCCGCAACCCGATTCAGAAAACGATACGGTTTCAGTTGAGTACCTTGAGCCAGTTGGTAAAACAGAGCTTATGCTTTTGGTGATTTGGAAAGATTTGTTGAAAATGAATAAGATAAGTGCCACCGATGATTTCTTTGACCTTGGAGGGCACTCGTTATTGGCGGTTTCGTTAATGGGCCGCATCGAGCAGCAAACCAATAAACGGCTTCCACTGGCCTCCTTGTTTATGAATAGTACAATCAGAACTTTAGCTAAGATAATTGATAACCAAGAAGATGCGAAAGATTGGCGATCACTTGTACCTATTAAACCATTTGGAACAATGATTCCTTTGTTTCTGGTACATGGGGCTGGGTTAAATGTGCTGCTTTACAACACGCTCATCAACAATATGTCTATTGATCAACCTGTGTATGGGCTACAGGCCAAAGGATTAAACGGTGTTGATAAACCGTTGGAAACCATGGAGGAAATTGCGGCTCATTACATTGCCGAAATTAAATCTGAATTTCCTAAAGGCCCATATGCCTTAGCTGGTTTTTCGTTAGGTGGTATCATTGCTTTTGAAATGACCCGTCAATTACATGCTATGGGAGAGCGGGTTGTGTTTGTTGGAATGTTTGACACCGTAGCTCAGACATCCCAAAAACACCTATCGGCTATGGCAAAACGCCTAACAAGGATCAACCTTCTTGTCCATCAAATAGGTTTCAATATTAATGCAATAGCAACCGAAGGAGGACGCGATCGTTCAAAGATGCTGCTTTGGAAGTTCCGTTCAATGCAACGCAAGGTTAAAACTTTGCTATTCAATATTAAAGCAGCAAAAGCCTATCACACTGGTGATCGTGCAAAACTGCCCGAATTCATGCTCAATGTACACGAAATGAACAACAGAGCTGGGGACAATTATGTATTGAAACCATCTCAACTAAGAGTTGATTTGTTCCGAGCCATGCACCAAACCTTTTATATTGAAGATAAACAGTATTATGGTTGGTCAAAATATGCCCTAAAGGGAGTAAAAGTGCACCATGTGCCGGGCGAACATTCAACCATTTTTTGGCCTCCTTTTGATGTTGGCTTTGCACG
>CAZKHA010000084.1:0-14488 GCA_964552325.1 uncultured Bacteroidales bacterium | reverse complement strand
AGTTGATTAATACAGCACAGCATTAACCGCTATTAATCACTGCAAAGGTAAACGAATTTTTTTAGATAAAATTGCTAACGGGCTTAACTTTTTAAAAAATTTTGCATTCTAATTAAGTTCAAGGCACTTCCAGCTTTAAACCATTCAATTTGGTTGTGGTTGTATGTGTGGTTAGCCTGAATACGATGGCTAGTTCCATCGGCATGTTTTAAGATTATTTGCAGCGGCTGGCCAGGCGAAAAGCTTGTAAGTCCAATAATATCAATGCGGTCGTCTTCTTTAATTAGATCGTAATCAGCTTTGTTGCTAAAGGTAAGGGCTAGCATGCCTTGTTTTTTAAGGTTCGTTTCATGTATCCGTGCAAACGATTTTACCAAAACTACATTTGCGCCCAGAAAGCGGGGTTCCATGGCTGCATGTTCCCTCGATGATCCTTCTCCATAGTTTTCGTCACCAACAATTACCGATCCAATGCCAGTTTCCTTGTATTTCCTAGCCGAGTCAGGAACCGGTAAATACTCACCAGTTAGTTGGCTTTTTACACTGTTGGTTTGGTCATTGAATGCATTTACAGCACCAATAAGTAGGTTGTTCGAAATGTTTTCGAGGTGCCCCCTGTAGCGCAGCCATGGGCCAGCCATCGAAATATGGTCGGTGGTGCATTTGCCTTTGGCTTTAATTAGAAGGTATTGGTCCGAAAAATCTTTACCCGTCCAGGCTGCAAATGGCTCAAGCAATTGTAAACGCTCGCTTTTTGGAGCAACGTGTACCGTAACTTTTGTTCCATCAATGGCAGGTGCTTCATAACCATTGTCTTCAACAGCAAATCCTTTTTTAGGGAGTTCTAAGCCTTTTGGTTCGTCAAGTTTTATTTTTTCGCCCTTTTGGTTGGTAATTGTATCGGTTATAGGGTTGAACAAGAGGCTGCCAGCTATCGAGAGGGCTGTGGTAATCTCGGGTGAAGCTACGAAACCATGGGTGTTTGGATTCCCATCGTTGCGTTTGGCAAAGTTCCGGTTAAATGATGTCATAATGCTGTTTCGCTCTTGGTTTTCAGCGCCATGCCTAGCCCATTGGCCAATACAGGGGCCGCATGCGTTAGCTAAAACAACTCCACCAGCTTGTTCAAAAATGCCTAATAATCCATCGCGTTCCACGGTAAACCGTACTTGTTCCGAACCGGGTGTCACGGTATATTCTGAAGTAAAATTAAGCCCTTTGGTAAGTGCTTGTTCCACCACAGAAGCTGCCCTTGAAATGTCTTCGTATGAAGAATTGGTGCAACTTCCTATTAATCCTACAGATAGTTTTTCTGGCCAATTGTTTTCTTTAACCGCTTTTGCAAAAGCCGATAAAGGTGTTGCTAAATCGGGGGTAAAGGGGCCGTTTATGTATGGTTCTAGTTCTGAGAGGTTTATTTCAATAACTTGGTCAAAGTATTTTTCGGGGTTTGCATAAACTTCGGCATCACCATTCAGGTATTCGCCAATTTGGTCAGCCATATCCGCAATGGTTTCTCTACCCGTTCCCCTTAGGTAATCACCCATTTTGGCGTCGTATCCAAACAGCGATGTGGTTGCGCCAATTTCAGCGCCCATGTTGCAAATGGTTCCCTTGCCCGTACATGAGATTGATTGCGCTCCTTCGCCAAAGTACTCAACAATGGCGCCAGTTCCACCTTTAACGGTAAGTATTCCAGCCACCTTTAATATCACATCTTTTGCCGAAGCCCAACCACTGAGTTTTCCGGTAAGCTTAATGCCAATGACTTTTGGAAACTTGAGCTCCCAAGCCATTCCAGCCATTACATCCACGGCATCGGCTCCACCAACACCAATTGCCACCATACCAAGTCCGCCCGCATTAACAGTATGGCTGTCAGTGCCTATCATCATGCCGCCTGGGAATGCGTAATTTTCGAGCACAACTTGATGGATTATCCCTGCTCCTGGTTTCCAAAAACCTATCCCATATTTGTTGGATACAGAGGCTAGGAAATCGAATACCTCGCTGCTTTTGTCGCGAGCAGCTTTCAGGTCCTCCACGGCTCCAATTTTGGCTTGGATAAGATGATCGCAATGTACTGTGGAAGGCACGGCCACCTTGCTTTTGCCAGCCATCATAAACTGTAGCAATGCCATTTGGGCTGTTGCATCTTGCATAGCCACCCTATCTGGTTTAAAATCAACATACGAAACACCGCGCCCAAACGATTCTTTCGGAAGCTGTTCGTATAGATGGGCATACAGGATTTTTTCGGTAAGGGTAAGTGGGGTGCCCAATAATTCGCGTGCTGCGTTAACCCTTTGAGGGAAAGTGCGATAAACCTCCCGAATCATTTCAAGATCAAATATCATAAACTGAATTAGTTAGGTGATTGTGAAAATCAAAACTACAAAATATTTATATTCAAAGTTTAAGAACAATCAACGATTCATATTGTTTGAATAAGTGCTACATATTATAAATCTCTATATTTGAAAGGGGTCTGCACAATGAAATCAATCCTGGTAACTTCAATATTGCTGTTGTTAAGCATGATGAGTTTTGCTCAATCAAGCAAGGTCTCAGAGTCCAAATATGGGGTATTGTTTATGGCTGGTGCTCGATACGATGATGTAAGGCGCTGTGTGGCAACGTCGCCAGGTACTAAAGGCGGGCCAATGGCCGATATAATGCTTACACGAATTTTTCAACTTTCAGAAACGAAGTCGTTACGCGTAAATTTGCCAGTAATGCGGCCAATTTTGTTTGCGGTGGCTTTTAAGATGTTGCAGTTTGAACCAGAGGCCAACCTCTTTTTTACATCAACTACAGCTGAAAACAAAAAGCTGTTTCTTTCGCCTGGATTGGGCTTAAGCCTAAACTATGGCCCTGATTATATGTCGGATAATGGTGAAGACGCCGAAAGGTTTTTTTCCTATGGTCCCACGCTCAGCTTTCAAGCTGGCCTTAAGCTTGGGGCGGCAAAATCATCAAGTGTTTCTGCAAGGGTGTTCTATACTCCCTTGTTTGCTTCGGGTGTTGGCACCAATGGTACAGTGCTGGGAGCTAGCATTCAGTATTGGTTCAGCTTAGGGAAGTAAGTGCAAGTTTGTTTTAATGACTTGGGTGTGTAAATGTTTGATATTGTTGGTTTTTCGAAATTAGAAATTTGTTTTCAAGCTTCCTTCTTCTGGGTTGTTAAGTATATAGAATCAATTGTAACGTGTCGTTGCTTAATTGTTTACGTTTTATTAGCGTTTAATCTCTATCGGTACGTTTGAGGGGCTCCCAAATTGGGGAACGTGAATAGCATTTCGCTGGGTTCTCGAACGATTGGATATTAATAGATTTGAAATTCTATTGACCTATTAATCAGTCATTAGTCGATGTGTTTCCGCTTCGATGTGCAAATCTTCAATCTTCTCCATTATTTTGTTGGCAACGTATTGTTTCAGGCAGTTTTTGTCTGAATTGCAATCGCTTTCCAGTTCTGGGTCGCACCCATCTTCAAATGATTTTAAAAACTCACGTGCATCAATCACAGGGCCAAAGTTAATTACCATCTTATCGTCATAGATAGGTTCCATTACCATGTCTTCGGTTTCAACCGGGGGCATATTGTTGCCATTGATAGATACGCAGCAGAAATAATCGAAGAGTTTAAGATAGCTGTAAACGGCAGGGATTCCCTTTTTTGTTTCGGGTGCCCAAGGACGGTAGCGAGTGCCTGAAGCAAATAAATACAGAAGGAAGCCTTGGTTTTTAAGTTCGCTAATTTTTCGAGTGGCCCTAAGGTTGACTTTATTTGCAAGTTCAAGCTCCTCGGCAGATTCAGTTTTTTCTTTTAAGCTTGATAATGAGCGAAAAGCATAAACCACAACGCGTGAAAACATTTCGGTAAAAAGCTTAACCCAAGGGTTTTCGTTGAGTTTAGTGCCCGAGATAAATACAATACGCTCGAATATCGTCTTCATTTTTGGGTTTTCGTGGTCATAAAATCGCACAAAAAGGCTCGGGACATCCATATTTGACACATGCTCTGACAGTATGAGGCACGATTTGCCGTTTTCGGCCAGTTCAGCTAGTTGTTGAATGTTTTCTGTACCCAAAATGCCGCTACCGGGCAAATGGCATTTGCGAATAGTTTGTAGCAATAAGTCTCTGTTCTCTAGGTGGGCTTCCTGAAAAACATTGTCGGGGGTTATCTCAGTGTCTTCGTACATACGCGATTTTTGCTGCATGGCAATCCAGTATGTATTGAATTCTTCTGCTCTATTGTGGTGCTTCATTGCGCATTGGTTGTGCTGTTATAACAGCACAACTATATATAGAAAAGGTTTTTATGTATGTTTAGTTTGTTCCTAAGAACTATAGGCAAAGAGGGCTTTGCTTACGGGAAGCAAAGGTACCAAAAGTTTATTTGTTTGTAGGCTCGCTCGAATTGTCATCTTTGAAGATGCCTCCAAGATTCTTGCGCAAAGTATCCTTAATGTTGATATTAAGGTTGATAAGAGGCTTAGAATTGTTGTTGGGTTGCGTGCCGTTTGTGGCCGAGGGTCTTGGGTGTCCATAAATCTCCTCATACAAATCTTTGTATTTGTCGTAAATAATGTTCCTTCTAAGCTTTAATGTTGGGCTGAGTTCGCCTGTTTGTGGTGACCATTCTTCTGAAACTAACCTAAATCTTTTGATTTGTTCGTGGGGGTTGAGGCGTTTGTTTACTTCTTCAACTTCGCGTTCAATGCGTATGCACACTTCTTTCATGCCAATTAACTCCTCGTTGTCCCTGAAATGATACTTGTGCTTCATGGCCCAATAATGGATGTGGTTAAAGTTGGGCGAAACAAATGCGCTGGCAAACTTCTCGTTTTCGCCAATTACCATGATTTGTTCGATAAAGATGGACTCTTTAAACATGTTCTCGATGGCTTGTGGTGCGATATACTTCCCTGCCGAAAGTTTGAAAATCTCTTTCTTTCGATCGGTGATTTTTAGGAATTTGCCTTCTTCCATTATTCCCACATCGCCTGTATGGAAATAGCCGTTTTCGTCAATTACCTGAGCCGTATATTCGGGATCATTGTAATAACCTTGCATCAGGTTAGGGCCTTTTACCAATATTTCTCCATCCTCATCAATTTTTACTTCCACTCCTTCGAGTATGGGGCCAACGGTGCCAAACTTAAGGTTTGGCCAATAGGCATGGCTAACTGCAATTACGGGCGAGGTCTCTGTAAGCCCATATCCTTCCATAATTCGCAAGCCAGCAGCCCAAAACACGCGGGCAAGCCGAGGTTGTAAAGCCGATCCGCCCGAAACAATTACTTTAACATTGCCACCCAGGGCATCTCTCCATTTGGTAAATACAAGTTTGTCAGCAAGTTTTAACTGTTGGGTGTAAAACCATCCATTGGCATTGTTAAATTCAAACCGATGACCAAGTTTAAGCGCCCAGAAAAAAATATGCTTCTTTATTCCTGTTAGGTCCTTGCCTTTGGCTACAATTTTATCGTAAACCTTTTCGAGCAAACGGGGTACAGTTGTAAACCCATCAGCTTTAATTTCAACAAGGTTTTGGGCAATTGTAGCCATGTTTTCGGCATAATAAATGCCCACACCCTTATATTGGAAGTGATAATTCATCATGCGTTCATAAATATGGCATAAGGGTAAGAAACTTAAAACCTTGTGGGTGTTATCGAGGGGTTGTAGTTTAGATGTGGCTATAAAGTTTGAAACCAAATTGTTGTGGCTCAACATTACGCCTTTGGGAGTGCCAGTAGTACCCGAGGTGTAAATCATGGTAACAACATCGTCTGGTTTAATGGCATAGCTTATAGCGTCTAGTTCGCTTTGCTTTTCTTTTTGATTCAACCTGCCTATTTCTACTATTTCAGCCCAGTTTTTAACGCCTTCTAAGTTGTTGAAACTGTAAATGTCCTTAATAGCTTCAATCTCGTCAACACAAGGTTTTACTTTTGCATAAAGAGCTTTGTCAGAAACAATTACAAGTTTAGCATCCGCGTGTTGTAAGATGTATTTATATTCTTCTTGGTTTAGCGTTGGGTAAACGGGTACATGCACCATGCCTGCCATGGCTAGCCCCATATCAACAAAATTCCACTCCGGACGGTTGTTGGAGATGCTGGCTATTTTGTCTCCGGGCTTATATCCCAATGCCAAAACCCCTAAGCTAAAAAAAGTTGCAAACTCTTGATAATCACGCGTGGAATACTTAATCCATTCGCTTTCTTTTTTGGAGGCCAATGCATCGGGCCTGGCAAATAATTGCTCATACCTCTTCAAGAGGTCAAACGTTCTGGTTACTTCAGTCATATAAAGTGCTTTATTCACGCCATTCGTACTTGCTTGGTAGCAATCTGCTAATAAACAAATACTTAAAAGAACAACAATATTACAAAAAAAGCATTGCCATAACTCTATATGTCCGGCTTTTTTAACATTTTTTAATAAATTGAGGTTTAAGTTTCCGCACTTTACGATGTGGTTTTGCCGAATCTTGTTGCAAGGCGTTCTTTTTGTTCTGAGGTGTATTTTGCATCCTTAAGGCTAGCAAAACGTATAAATGAGTTTTTGGGGGAAACGTAGCTTTTGTTTAAATGGTTGGGTTAATACGTGGGTAATCAATTGGCTTGAAAAGATTAAAAGCAACAGCCAATACTTTTAGATGTGGCGGTTGATATTTTTTTAACAGTAAAAAGCTGCTTGGTGTTGCCTTTTTGTAAGAATTCCTTATATTTGTCCCAATACACCATCAAATACCCAAAGCTGAATAATTATGAAAATAACTGTAGTTGGAACCGGATACGTCGGATTGGTTACCGGTACGTGTTTTTCCGAAGTAGGCATTGATGTTACTTGTGTTGACATTGATGTAACAAAGATTGAAAACCTGAAAAAGGGGATCATTCCCATTTATGAGCCCGGATTAGAGCCAATGGTTCAACGGAATGTTGATAAAGGCAGGTTGCATTTTTCAACTGATCTTACCGAAGTCATAAAGGAAGGTACAGATTTGATTTTTAGTGCTGTAGGTACCCCACCCGATGAGGATGGCAGTGCCGACCTTAAGTATGTTTTAGCGGTTGCCAAGCAAGTTGGTGAGGCAATGCAGGACTATGTGTTAATAGTTACCAAAAGTACTGTTCCGGTAGGTACTGCTGAAAAGGTACGCAAAGCTATTCAGGCTGAGTTAAATAGGCGTGGCGTGGATATACCTTTTGATGTGGCCTCAAATCCGGAGTTTTTAAAGGAAGGTGATGCCGTAAATGACTTCTTAAAGCCCGATCGCATTGTGGTAGGTGCAGATTCTGATCGTGCACAGGATGTTTTCCAACGACTTTACAAGCCATTTACCATGAGTGGACATCCCGTAATCTTTATGGATATTCCTTCAGCCGAAATGACCAAATATGCGGCAAATGCCATGCTTGCAACAAAAATTAGCTTTATGAATGATGTTGCTAATCTGTGCGAAATAATGGGCGCTGACGTGAATATGGTTCGCAAAGGTATTGGAAGTGATACCCGTATAGGCAAAAAATTTATCTACCCTGGCATTGGTTATGGCGGAAGTTGTTTCCCTAAAGATGTGAAAGCCCTTATAAAAACCGCCAGCGAACACGGGTATAATATGCGCGTGTTAAATGCTGTAGAAGAGGTAAACGATGACCAGAAATCCGTTCTTTTCAACAAAGTGTTAAACTACTTCAACGGTGACTTAAAAGGCAAGCAAATTGGTGTTTGGGGGCTCAGTTTTAAACCTCAAACCGATGATATGCGCGAAGCCCCATCCATCGTTATCATTCAGAAATTGCTCGAAGCCGGCGCAAATGTAAAGGCCTACGACCCCGTAGCTATCCATGAAGCTAAAATCCGTCATTTTGGAGATAGTATTGAGTATGCTAAAGACCAATATGATGCGCTAATAGATGCCGATGCCATGTTGGTTATTACCGAATGGGCCGAGTTTAAATTCCCTAATTTTAACGTTATTAAGAAATTGCTTAAGACCCCTGCTATTTTTGATGGGCGCAATATATTCGAAATGACTGAGATGAAGAAATTGGGATTCGATTATTTCTGTATTGGCATAGCCTCAAACTAAAGATTCTTTAAGCCGGACAGTCTTCTCGTTGGGTTTTGTTGTGGTAAGCCTTTAGCTAGGTATCTCTCAAAACAAGATTCTAACTTAGTGGGTTGTCCGGCAATTTTATACTATTAATACCTGATAAATGAGAAAAAAAGTTCTGGTTACCGGTGGCGCTGGGTTCATTGGTTCGCATTTATGCGAAAGACTGTTAAACGATGGTAATGAGGTTATTTGCCTCGATAACTATTTTACCGGTCAAAAGCAAAATGTGGTTCACCTTCTTGATAATCCGTATTTTGAATTGATACGCCATGATGTTACCATGCCGTTTTTTATCGAACTAGATGAAATTTACAACCTGGCATGTCCTGCCTCCCCAATACATTATCAATATAATCCCATTAAAACCATCAAGACCTCGGTGATGGGTGCCGTTAATATGCTTGGGCTTGCTAAACGTATTAATGCCAAAATATTGCAAGCTTCAACCAGCGAGGTGTATGGCGATCCCCAAATCCATCCACAAACCGAAGATTACTGGGGTCATGTGAACCCCATTGGAACAAGAGCATGCTATGATGAAGGAAAACGCTGTGCTGAAGCCTTGTTTGTAAACTACTATCGCCAGAACAATGTCCGCATTAAAATCATGCGCATTTTCAATACCTATGGTCCCAATATGCACCCGAATGATGGTAGGGTCGTTTCAAATTTTATTGTTCAAGCCCTTAATAACCAAGATATCACGCTGTATGGCGATGGGATGCAAACACGCTCTTTCCAGTATGTTGACGATTTGGTAGAAGGAGCAATTAGGCTAATGGCTACAGGCGACGACTTTACGGGGCCCATAAATATTGGTAATCCAGGCGAGTTTACCATTCGTGAGCTAGCCGAAATTGTTATACGGCTAACGGGTTCAAAATCAAAGATCGTTTTCATGCCGCTGCCATCCGATGACCCCATGCAACGTCAACCTGATATCAGCTTGGCACGAAAAATCTTGGATTGGGAGCCAAAGGTACAGCTTGAAGAAGGTTTGTTAAAAACCATTGAGTATTTCAAGGGCATAATCTAATATACTATGAATATTTTAGTTACAGGTGCAAACGGGCAACTCGGCAACGAGCTTAGAAGGTTGGAAAAGCTTTTCGCGCAGCATGTGTTTTTTTTTACCGATGTTGCAGAGCTTGATATTACACAAGCTGACGCTATTCAGTGTTTTGTAAAAGATAATGCTATAGATGCGATCGTAAATTGTGCTGCTTACACAGCAGTTGATAAAGCGGAGCAAGAACAAGCCTTGGCATTAAAAATTAATGCTACTGCCCCCGGCTTATTAGCTGATTGTGCGTTGAGCTGTAACTGTTTGCTTGTGCATGTTTCAACTGATTATGTGTATGATGGTAAAGGCTATAGGCCCTATACTGAGCAGGATGCAACAGCCCCGGAATCCTATTATGGGTACTCGAAACTTGCTGGTGAACAGGCCGTAATCAATTCGGGTTGCGCCTCCATCATCCTTCGTACCTCATGGTTATACTCAGCATTTGGTGCCAATTTTGTAAAAACCATGCGCAAGTATGGCAAGGAGCGCGGAAAGTTGAATGTTGTTTTCGACCAGGTTGGAAGCCCTACATGGGCAGCCGATTTAGCAAGCGCTATCATGCAAATAATAGCTCATCCCGAAGTTCGGAGCTTGTGCGGAGTGTATCTCTATTCAAACGAAGGCGTTACCAGTTGGTATGATTTTGCGCGCGAAATACTTGAGATATCTGAAATACCCTGCGAGGTAAATCCAATCGAAACCAAGGATTATCCCTTACCTGCACGGAGACCACATTATAGTGTGCTCAATAAATCGCTGGTAAAGACCACTTTTGGTTTGAAGATACCTCATTGGAAAGAATCATTATTTAAATGTATTCAAGATTTGAATGAATAGGATTGAACGTCAGCGGATAGTGAGCATTATAGCCGAGGCGGCCCAAGAAGTGTTAAAAGAGTTGGGCCATGATTTGCCATTGGCGCTCTATAAAGAATGCTTCTTGCACGAATTGCGCCTACGAGGAATCAACTTTCGCGAAGATGTGGTTATCCCATTGAATTATAAGGGCTTTAAGCCTGAAACACTGATAAAATCGCAATTGCTAATTGAGAATGATATGCCCCTAGAGCTGGTGTGCATTAATGTGCCTAGCTCCGGAACAATGGATTCAATCTTACGGCTTTGGAACAAAGAGCTTGGGCTGATTATTAATTTCGCTGCCCAGCAGACTGATAATTTGATTATAAAAGTTGTTCAAAAAATATAGATTTATGGAGACAAAAAATATTGATGCAGCAATTCTGGCTAAGGCTAAGCAATGGGCCGAAGAGCCATTTGATAATGAGACTAGAAAGATAGTATCGGAATTGTTGGAAAACAATCCCAATGAAATTGTGGAATGCTTTTACCGCGATTTGGAATTCGGTACAGGTGGCTTGCGTGGTATAATGGGTGTTGGTACCAATAGGATGAACAAATATACCGTTGGTATGGCTACCCAAGGACTGGCAAACTACCTTAAGAAGAACTTTCCAGAAAAAGATTTGATAAAAGTTGCCATTGCCACCGATTGCCGTAATAACAACAAACTTTTTGCCCAAACCACGGCCAATGTGCTTTCATCCAATGGGATAAAAGTATTTTTGTTTGAAGACTTGCGCCCTACGCCCGAGTTGTCATTTGCCATTCGCTACCTTGGATGCCAAAGTGGTATTGTAATCACGGCTTCACATAACCCCAAAGAATACAACGGTTACAAGGCGTATTGGGAAGACGGGGGCCAGCTTATAAGTCCGCATGATACCAATGTGATAGCTGAAGTGCTAAAAATAAACGGCATTGCCGAGGTGGATTTTGAAGGGCGACCAGAATTAATCGAGATAATTGGCGAAGAGGTTGATAATGCTTATATTGAGCTTGTTAAAGGCTTAAGCTTGTCGCCTGAGGTTGTGGCCAGGCAAAACCAAATCAAAATAGTTTATACGCCTATTCATGGCACGGGTGTGGTGCTGGCCAATAGGGCTTTAGAAGCCTTTGGCTTTAGCAATATTATTAATGTTCCTGAGCAGATGGTGGTTTCAGGCGATTTTCCTACCGTTCACTCTCCTAATCCCGAAGAATCGGCAGCCTTAAGCATGGCCATTGCCAAAGCCAAAGAAACCGGTGCCGATCTGGTGATGGCTACCGATCCGGATGCCGATAGGGTAGGGGTGGCCGTTCGCAATGAACAAGGTGAGTTTGTGCTGCTCAACGGAAATCAAACCGCATCGCTGCTGCTGTATTATATTTTAACAACTTGGAAACAGCGTGGAAAACTTACTGGCAACGAATACATTGTTAAAACCATTGTTACGTCTGAGTTGCTAAAAGACATTGCTGATGGTGTAGGTGTGAAATCGTTTGATGTATTAACAGGCTTCAAGTATATTGCCGATATTATCAAGACACTGGAAGGCAAAATGACTTTTATAGCCGGTGGCGAAGAGAGCTATGGTTATTTGATTGGCGATTTTGTGCGCGATAAGGATGCCATCAGTTCGTGCTGCATGATAGCCGAAACCGCAGCTTGGGCGGCTGATCAAGGCAAGAGCATGTTCGTATTGCTAAAGGAGATCTATCAACAATTCGGTTTTTACAAAGAAAGCTTGGTGTCGGTAACCAAAAAAGGTAAATCTGGAGCCGAAGAAATCAAGCAGATGATGCATGATTTCAGGGCAAATCCACCCAAACAGATCGCAGGGAATGATGTAGCCTTTATTCGTGACTATGAATTGCGTAAAGAAACAAACCTTATCAACGGGCAAACGCTGCCAATAGATCTTCCCAAATCGGATGTGTTGCAGTTTTTCCTCGCAAATGGTTCCAAAATAACCGTTCGCCCCTCAGGCACCGAACCAAAAATTAAGTTCTATTTCGGGGTAAAAGGAAAACTGGATTCAATTGCCCAGTTTGATGAAGTGGACAAGCTTTTGGATGAGAAGGTTAAGGAAATAGTTAAGGCTATGAACCTCTAAAACCCTTTGCCATGGATTTTGGTGTTGTTCATTGTTGCTCGCGATGTGGTGTCCCATTTGCTTCGCGCAAAGCTTCGGTTGATAAACCGGAGCATACCGCGGATTGCCAAAGCCATCACTCCAACAGTATTATGAACAGGCTAAAAGCTGGTAGCATATTTTTGTGTGCTTGGTTTGGGCTGAGGCTTAAATACAGAAGTTGATGCGACGCGCTAAGCTCCAAACGGTCGGAGTACTGTTGTTAAGTGCTTTTATCGCCATGGTAGGTAGCGCGCAAAAACCAGTATGCAACAAAATTCTTAACGACACATTATGGCTTTGCCAAGGCACAAAAGTGTTGTTCAACAAGCAGATTAAGCTTGTGGTGAACGACACTTTTGTTGTTAATCCTTTAAAGAAAGGGTATAGGATTTATGAGGACCCTTACCGCGAAGCCTCTGCTTTTTATGATTCGTTAAAGTCAGCTGCATCATCAAATGTTTTCACCGCTACGCTTTACAATGCATTGTTTCCGGGGCCAGATACTATTGGCACTGATTTGCAAAAAGTAAAGCTGCCCTCAAAAGCTGATTCCGACTTTCAACCCTACCAAGGTAAGCTTATTCGACGGATTGTTATTAAGCGCTTTGAAGTGTTTGGACCCACCTTGGCCAATCCTAAGGGAGAACCTGAAACATGGCTTGGCCGTTTGGGCAATACATTGCAGGTAAATACGCATGTGGATGTAATTCGGAAAAACTTGTTGTTTAAGGAGGGTGATAACGTTGAACCATTACGTTTGGCCGAGAATGCGCAAATACTACGGGCGTTACCTTATTTTGCCGAACTGAACTTGGTAGTGGCTCCGGTTTTTGGGAGCGATGATTTGGTGGATGTGTTTGTAATGGCCAAAGACGTGTTTGCCTATGGGTTTGAACTAGGGATTGTAAATGCTTCCATTTATGATGTTTCGTTGTTTAATAACAATTTCTTGGGGCGCGGCAATAAAGTAAATTTTACGTTCCGTGCCAATACGGCCGAATCGCCTTTTATGCTCGTTAACAATCTAAATTATAGCATCGGGAATATTAAGGGGACTTTTTTTAATGCCGCAATTAACTACCTGCATACGAATTACCTGCATTCAACAGCCCTAAAGTTTGAGCGGGATTTTTATGCCACCAATGCACGCTATGCCGGGGGCATTGCACTTGCCAATACCATCGAAACAAAGGGTGTGTTTTATCCTTCGTACGTGCAAAACCAAATAATTTATAACACCCAACGGCTATGGTTAGGCAAGCCCATTCCGCTCTTGCCTAGTTCAATCTTTAAGCAGTTAGTAGTGTCAGCAAGTTTAGACAATAAACAATTTATGCAACGGCCCTATACCACAGCCAGTCTAAATAGCCTGTATTACAATAGCTCGCAAAAGCTTCTGAGTATAAGCCTTTCGTCAAATGCGTATTACAACAGCAACTATGTGTACAGGTTTGGTGCAACCGAAGATATACCTTATGGTTCGTTGCTTGAGTTGACGTTGGGGCCGGAATCGTATGAGTATTACAACCGGTTTTACTATGGATTGCGCTTTGCCAAAGCTCGGTATTTTAACGGCCTCGGTTATTTTTCGGGAAGCCTTGTGGCAACAGGTTATAGCGCAAACGATTTATTTGAACAGGCGCAATTTGGCGCGCGCCTCGACTATTTTTCAGATCTTTATACAGAGGGAATTTATAAGATAAGGTATTTTTTAACCGGAAATTATCGTTTGGGGATCAATCGCTTGGCTGGTGAGTCGTTAAATGTTGTTGAAGAATTGGGCGTCGTGGGCTTGGGGTCTTCTGATACCATCCATTTTTCGGGCACCAAGAAGCTTACCTTTAATTATACCGCGTTGGTTTATACACCTGTTTATTTTTACGGGTTTAAGCTGGCCGTTGTTAACTATGCAAACCTTGCCTTGTTTGGGGCAGCCGATAAGTTGGCTTTCAGCAATAAGCTGTTAACAGGTTTCGGAGTGGGCGTGTTGCTGCGCAACGAAAACCTGGTTATAAAAACCCTTCAACTACGTTTGGGCTACTATCCGGGTATTCCGGGTGGAGGGTCGGGCTTGCAGTTCGAGATACGCGGCATCAGCCTGCTCGAGTTCCTCGATTTTAAGCCAAAGCCTCCGAGGGTTATTCGGTATAAGTAAGTGGCGAGGGATGAGAAATGAGCGGAAAGTTGTGAGTGGTGAGTAGTGAGTTTTGATATGGTAATAGTAGCATAACGTAATAAGTATGAAGCAGGTAGTACGAAAGCTGATAATATATTGATGTGTTCGTTTTGTAAAAGCCAAGCCGCAGC
>CAZKHA010000083.1:0-14660 GCA_964552325.1 uncultured Bacteroidales bacterium | reverse complement strand
ATGTGCTATTTTGAGGAAGGATTATAACTTAAACCGGTTGTTCATGATCCAAATACAGATTGGCAAATGTAAGGAAATATAAATGAATAGCAAGCGCAAAGCCATCAGCTGTTCCAAATTTTGAAAATTTCGCGTGTACCAAATTATGTGCTAATTATTTGGTCTAAATGGTTTTTTAACCAATTTCCTTGTTGCCAAACTTGCAATACTGCATGTGGACAAAAAAAACTGGGTGCCCAAAACGAGCACCCAGCCTTGATATAATCAACGTGTCTTAAACTAGTTCACCATGATTTTTTGTGAAGAAGTTCCATCATTCGTGATGATTTTCAGCAGATATAGGCCAGATTCCCATCCTGAAGCATTAAGCTTAACTTCACGACTATCGCATGAGGTTTCAAATACTTGCTTACCATTGGTGCTAAATACTTGAATGGTACGGATGTTAGAATTGGCGCGAACAGCAAATACGTCGTTAACTGGATTTGGGGCAATACCGCTTTTAACTTGACCGTCGTTGCCAATACCAGTAGTAATGAGCGGGAACATTGAGCTGTTCATAATCATTTTTGAATTGTTTTCTTGAATGAAGGCAACCAATTCAAGGTTTTCCCATACATAGGTTGATGGGATTTCGAGGTTATAAGTAAAGGTTTGGCTGGTTTGGGTGCTGAAATCAACACTTGTTCCATTATTATCAGGGTACATCTCGCGTTCAACGAAATTCAGATGATCCATTCCTTGCCAGCTTTCGGGTATGTTAGATTCAGTCAAAACCAAATGTAACCTAAAATCGCCAGTTTGTGGAGTGAGTTGTTCAGCATCAATAGTAACCGTAATTCCAGTATTGTCAGCATACGTTACGTCCATGCCAAATTCATAAATTGATTGAATGGCAATGCTTTGTTCGTAAAGAGGGAGGAATTGTGGGTAAAGTGAGGTTGTGTGGTTACCACCAACTACGTTTAATCCACCATCAAAGAAGGTGGTAGGGAAGCCGGTAATGTTGTAATAAGCGTTGCGTGCATCTGAATACGTGTTGGTGTAGTTGTCGCCGTTATGGTATTCAATAACAGCTACATCTTGACCATTTGCCACTAAATCATCTACGCCCATGGCAGCACCGGGGCAGTATTGGCACCAAGTACCGGTACCAACTTCCACGGTTACCCTATTACGGTCAGTGCCACCACCAATGGTGATGTTAGCAATGTTTGATGAGCCAGAAAGATCAGTTCCATAATCGGCCTTTACATAATAATAATGGTCGCCAGGGTAAACATCTGAATCAAGATAGGTAAGTTCTGTAACAGTGGCAACCTTGATGTTATCTTTGAAAATGCGGTATCCCGTTGGAGTTCCTGATGATGGTGCATCCCAAGTAAGGGTAACATCGTTATCAACAACAGTAGCTACCAAGTTTGTTGGTCCTGCTGGAGCTGTAACTTGTTCAAAAAGAACATCATCAACAAACATGGTTGGAGTGCCTTTGGCAGCACCGGTCCATGCATAAAAGTTAACAGCATCAAGTTTGTTTAAGGTACCTGTTCCAAAAGAGCCACCGCTCCATACCCAGTCAACAACCGAAACGCCATTAATGTACAATGAAGCAAAGTCTTCATCGAGGTCAATAACCTCTTTTACAGGAATCCAAGTGTTGTAAGCAAACGAGAAGGTAGCCGAAGCTTCACCGCCAGCGTCCACACGGCCAGCGCCGTTAACATCAAAATAGGCTTGCATGCCCCATTCGCTTGTGCTTCCGGCAAAATCTTGTAAAACATTAAAATAGCCTAACATACCAGTAGGTATATAAGCGTAAAACGAAACAACATAACGGCCAGTGGTTTTGTCGTCCAGCAGTAAAACGGCATCGTTTGTGCCTTCAATTTTGATGGATTTTGTGCCACCATTTGCAAAGTCCGTCTTAACGTATGGATCCTCAGCGCCTCCAGGTGCATTGCTCCATGTAGTCCAATGAGGTGCTCCTTGGGCGGCAAGCTTTTGGTTAGCAGTGTAGGCTTCAAAGCCTTCAGTAATAAGTACCTGTGCTTGAACAGTTAAGCCGACGAGCACGAGCACCATTAAGGTGTACAATTTTTTCATAATAAATGTTTTTAGTTATGGGATTAAACGATTACAAATATATGAATTCTATTTGTGCCAATGACCATCGAAGGCAACTTCTAGTCAAAATTCTTAATTTCTTCTACACTTGTGAAGATTTTAGCTTCTCTGCGCGCATTTTTTGTCAATAGAAATTAGGGAAAGCTATAAATTAAGCCATCGCACTAAATTTTTGCAGTAAAGCTGCGTTATTTAAACTTATTTGGCTTACTGTTCGAGCCTGAAGAAATCTTCAGTAATTTTACATTCAAAATATATGGTTATGAAAAAAGGTTTAAAAATTGCAGGAATCAGCATTGTGTTGATTATATTTGCTTTAGTAGCGACCCCATTCTTGTTTAAGAATCAAATTGTTTCGTTTGTTAAATTGCAGATGAACCAAAACCTAAACGCAAAAGTAAATTTTGGGGATTTTAGCCTAAGCCTATTCCGAAGCTTCCCCGATTTTAGTTTTGGTATTGAAGATGTGAAGGTAATTGGTGTTGACAAGTTTGAAGGCGATACCTTGGCCACAATTCCCCAAATTCAGATTTCACTCGATTTGCTAAACGTGCTAAAAGGTTCGTACGAAGCTAAAACCATTAAGGTTGAGAGTCCTAGGATTATGTTAATAATGCTTGCCGATTCATCCGCTAATTGGGATATCGCCAAGCCAAGCAAAACCCCTGAAGCCACTTCTACTTCTGATTTCAACGTGTCGTTGCAGAAGCTCAGCATCATCAATGCACGCGTCGAGTACAAGGATGCGCTTTTGGGTTTTTATATGTTGGCAGAAGGCATGGATCATACGTTAAAGGGCGACTTTACAGCTAAAAGCACAACTGTTTCAACCCTTACAACCCTAAAAGCCCTTACCGCCGAATATGGTGGTGTTAGGTATGTGAATAAGGCCACCGCTGAAGTTTCAGCCGACATTGCCGCTGACCTTGAGCAATTTATATTTACTATTAGCAAAAACAAAACCCTTATCAATCAACTAAGCTTGGTTGCTGAAGGTAGCTTTGGAATGCCAGCCGAGGGTTATGATATGGATTTGACCTTTAAGACACCGGAAACTGATTTTAAGAACCTTTTATCGTTGGTGCCCGCTATTTACAGTAAAAACTTTTCATCGGTAAAAACAGCGGGTACAATGAGCATCGAAGGCTTTATAAAAGGGCATTATAGCGAAACCTCCTTACCGGCATTTGGAATAAACCTAGAAGTTGACAAAGCTTCATTCCAATATCCTGAATTGCCAGCCGCTGCCCAAAATATTGCGGCTTCAATGGTTATTTCGAATATTGGTGGAAGTGCCGATAATACAGAGATTAACCTTAAGCAATTACATATGGAATTGGCTGGTAATCCTATTGATGCGAGCCTGTTTGTAAGCACTCCAATTTCTGATCCGGCCATCAAGGCAAATGTAAAAGGGAGGCTCGATATGTCGCAAATAAAAAAGTTTTATCCACTCGAGCAGGAATTGTCTGGCGTATTTGAAGCCGACCTAAACCTTGAAGGACAAATGTCGGCTATTGAGAAACAGTATTTTGATGATTTTAAAGCCATCGGAAGCCTTAAGGTTACCAATCTTATCAAAAAAGCGACAACCACTGAACTGGAATTGGTAGTGCCCGAAGCAGTGCTAAATTTTAGCCCGGCTTTTCTGGAGTTGGCAAAGCTTGAACTAAAAGTTGGCAAAACCGATTTTTCTGCCAAAGGCAAAGTTACCAATTACCTTGGTTTCTTGTTGAAGAAGCAAGTATTGAGTGGTTCGTTAACAGCTACTTCCAAAAACATTGATTTAAACGAGCTAATGCAAAACCAAGCTAGTGCCTCTGCCAAAAGCCTTCCTGACTCAAGCAAGCTGCAGATTGTGAAAGTGCCAGCTGGGATTGATTTTACAATGGAATCAAGCTTCGACAGGGTGTTATACGATAAACTTGAAATGAAAAACCTAAAGGGTACCGTCATCATTCGCGATGAGGCTGTGCTGCTCAAAAATCTTTCGATGGATGCACTTGGCGGACACATGATAGTGAGTGGCAGTTATAGTACGCCCCAAAATGCACAAGCTGTGTCTGTCTTTACCCTTTCGATGCAAAAAGTAAACATTTCGAAAGTCACGGAAACGTTTGAAAGTGTTGGCAATATGGTTCCAATGCTTAAGAAGCTAAATGGCGATGTGAGTGCCAAAATGCAACTTGATTCGCGTTTAACCAATGATATGATGCCTGAAATCAGCAGCCTGAAATCGGATGGGCAATTGGAAACCAGCCAGATTTTGGCCCAAAACCTAAACGTATTGGATAAACTTGCCGATGTGCTTAAAATTGACAAACTTAAAAAACTTCAGTTAGCTCCTGCCAAACTCTCTTACCTGGTGCAGGACGGTAAGCTAATGGTTAAGCCCTTTGAACTCAAAATGGGAAGCTATTCTGCAATACTTGGCGGATCGACCGGACTGCAAAACCAGGAACTGGATTATACCCTTGATTTAAAAATACCTCGTTCTGAGTTTGGGGGCGCAGCCAATGGCGTTTTAAATAACCTAGTTTCGCAAGCCAACCAAAAAGGGGCCAACTTTAGCCTTGGCGAAATGGTGCCCGTAACGGCAATAATAACTGGTACGGCCAAAGATCCGAAGATTAGTGCCAAACTTTTGCAAACCGCAGGGGGCATTGGCAATGAACTGAAAAAGAAAGCCGAGGAGGAGTTTAATCGGCAAAAAGCTGAGTTAGAGGCTAAAGCTAAGGCCGAGCTTGATAAGCAAAAGACTGCTGTTGAAGCCAAAGCCAAAGAACAGGCCGATAAACTAAAAGCCGAAGCCGAAAAACGAAAAGCTGCGTTGGAAGCCAAAGCAAAAGCCGAGGCAGATTCACTTAAAAAGAAAGCAGGTGATGAGCTCAAAAAGAAATTCAAGAAGTTTTTTTAGCCTGCATAGGAAAACCAGATTTCATGAATTTGGAGGCTCTTTTGGTTAAGTTGTTCTTACGTTTTCAGCCAACCAAAAATCACGTTCATACTGTTAATATGAGGGGAATTTGCTTGCGGATTTGGGGCTTACAGTCTCCCATTTTCGAATCAGGAGTCGTCCGCAACACGGGAAATAAATCTGGTTTGTGTTGAACTTCATCAATAAGTACGGTTTTAGTACTTACATGATCAAAAAAATTCAAGCAGATGGTTCTATATTGCGAAGTCTGAAGGGTTTTCAAGGTCAAGGTAGATGCTTTATTTTCGTTTGTTTCAATTATTTGTTGGGCAAGCGTGGTTTTTCCGGCTTGAAGTAGGCCAAGAATAGCCACTGCCGGAAAGTGCTTTGCATAAAGTTTGATTTTGTCTTCAAGCTGGCGTTGGATATACATGATAGACGAATTTTACCGTAAATTCAAAGTGAAATTTTAAATTTACGGTAATCATTGACCGTCGGTAGCTCGTAATTCCATTCTTATCCCCTCATTGATTCTTTCTGAATCAAACGATAATACACCGAAAAACCTGCATGTAGGACTACAAACAGCAAAACAAACAGCATTGAAGCTAATAGGGGGCTTGTTCCCAAAACCAAGGATGCCAGATTGTTCGGGTTAAAGTTACCGTTAAGTAAATTTGGCATAACAGTTTCTAAAAGAGGGAATTTAATATCGGAAGGGGCAGAATATGCGATTGTTGACTTGGCTAAAAAGTTTATTATGAAGCCAATCACCAATAATCCGTAAGCTATCCAAATTGATTTTTTACGCTGGTGAAAGGCTTTTATACCTGCATACAACCACACAACAGTGATGGTTGTGAGATGCCTGGGACCCCAGCACCAACCTCCCCACCACATTTGGTAACTCGAAATAAAAAGCACAAAAAGGATACTGCTGAGAAGCAGGTAGTTGGTTTTAAGCGAATGGATTGTTTCTTTGGTGATCCATTTGAATGCCAGAAAGGCAAACAGCAGCAAAATAGGGGCATAAAACAATACTCCACGATATGGACTTATCAGCAAGCCCCAAAGGGCTTCGGGTTTAGGTAGGGCAAAGCCATAGCCCTCCTTCATGAATGCATAATCTTGCGAAACAAATTTGTAAAGCATGGTAAATGCATTGCCCGTAAAATAATAATTGTAAAACAGTATAAAACCAATGGAAGGTAGCACACCCAAAGCAAAATTAAAAGCTCCTTTCCATTGTTTTTGAATCACAATTTGCAAACCCCAAATTAACCCAATCAAAGCGATGGGATAGTCGGAGAGAAAGCTTAACCCAATAAATAATCCGCTCAAGAAATAACTGCGTTTTTCGATAAAAACGTAGCTTGCCAACAGCAGCCCACCCGCAAACAGATGCCCAAAAAAAGTTCCGCTATATACAAACAAAAACGAGGAATAAAAGGGCAGGGTTGCCCATAACACCGGATGGGCAGGGCAGGAGGGAGCCCGCTTGTTTTTAACCAGCATCTTAAAGGTTATCAATATGATTAAAGCGAAAACCACGCTTCCACAAATAAACCCACCTATAGCGTATAGGCTTGGTGTATAATAGCTTCCATTGGTGGCGACGATAATTCCCAGTCGTTTTAATAGCACTGCAAAAGGCAGGGAAATTATAATGGGCAAGGGTGCCTTATCGGTGTAATAGTGCGGGGCAACATAGCTTTTATCGCCGGTTAAGTGTTCGTACTTGTCAATCTGGAAGTTACCTTGTTCCAGATAGGCGGCCAAAGGCAGGACACGAGAAGTAGTGTTGTCGTTGCGCCATAAATCAATATAAAAGGTGGCTAGAAAAAGATTGGCAATAAAGAAGCTGATATAGAATAATGTACTGCGTTTTGGGTTTTTAAGCATGGCAAGGCACTATATACTGATTCGAGGCTAGGATTTCATTTGCAATAATACGAAAACTCTTTGCATTCATGTGGCTAAGTGCAATGAATGCTTAAGGCGAGAAGGGGGTTTAATCCCCGTTTGCCTCATGCAGTATAAATGCCACTGCTCGGCTTTCCATAAAAAAAGCCTTGCAACTATGTACAAGGCTTTTATTATTGACGGAAGAAGGTGTTTTAAGGCTTGGTAATAGCTTCGTCCTTAGTGCGTTTTTGCTCAATCTAATTCGAAGCCTATATGTAGTTTCAAGAAATCTCGAAACGTTTTTGCTATTGAAATAGCTGTATTCCTTTCTTCGGTAGATAACTCGATTTTACCATCTGGATACCTAATTTCAACACTAAAGGCATTGAGTTTGATAATGCTATCATATAATTCAAATTCAATTGGAATGGCTTCATCAAGTAGGTCAAGTAAGTATCTTAAATCGTGACTGCGCTTAAATTCAATTGCGTTTTTCTCAAAAGGCATTTTATGTACTTTTCTACGGCTTGTTGACAATGAAAGGCCAATGTATCAGAATAATCCGAAATATACTGATGGATTACAATGGCTGTGCCGAGATCGTGGTCGGCCTTTTCTACCCAGTCCTTTAACCGTTGTTCATTTGCGCTCATATAGCAGCTTTGCTCCATTGATGGCCGAGTTTAAAAAAGAATAGTCAATTGATTTTTCTCTTTCAAACTCTGCATTTGTATAAACTAAAATATCAATCGGAAGTTTTGAACCTTTTAAAAGACGCTGAAACTCAATACTCCTTGTGTGACGAGGTTCAACGGTGTCTTTTACAATTAATAAGTCTATATCACTATCGTCATTAGCTTGGCCTGTTGCATATGACCCGAATAAGAAAATCTTATCAGGAAGCAGGTTTGATGCTAATAGTTGTGCAATTTCGGTTATAGCTGCATTATCAATCAACATTGTAGCTGAATTTTGGCGTAAAGATAGTCAAATTCGGACTAGGTAAAAGCCCAGAACGTTTTCTCAAGCTATTTTTTACAGAGGAAGTTTAATAGGTTCCTGGTCCCAAAGTTTTTTATAGCACTGCGTTACCTCATTTTGCTGGTCGTTTGCTGGCCTACCATAACAGCAGTTACCATTATCTTTATTACGGCTTTTCTTCACCAGTAATTTTGTTCATTTTTGTAAGATTGTTCGATTGAGAAAAATAGCAGGCTCAAGAAAAGCTTATTGTTTATGCTGTAAGAATTGGTGGCATTTACCCCAATTATAAACACATTAGATTTCGTTATGATTTGTAAAATAGGCCTAAGCAGTTTGCTGTAATACCATGTCAACAGTCTTTTAGGCCACTAATTTCAACCTATTACCAAGTCAGAGTTGGGATAAGTAAGCAAACTCATAACAAAAAAGCCTTGCAACTATGTACAAGGCTTTTCTGGTTGTAGTATGTATGTGCTTAAGGCTTTAGAACCATTGCTTCATAAGAGGCATTATTGTCGGTAATAATTAAATCGAGGGCGTCCACAGTGCCATCACCATTCACATCTTCCGGAATATAACCCTTGGTAAAGCTTGTAGCTTCATCTTTTATTGCAGTCATATCAAGGTTATTAATTACTCCATCTTGATTGATATCTCCCGAATAAACCACATACTTGCCCGAAACTAGTTTTAAGTTTTCGCCATAGGCACGGGTCTTAAAATCGGTGAAATCATAGCTAAGCGTGCCTGAGCCGAAGACCAGAGGTAGGTTTGACCAGGTCTCAAGACTATTACGGTGTTTGAATACCAAATAATAGCTGCCATTGTAAACCCCTGGAACGCTTACCTCTACCTGTCCATTGGTTCTTAAATTCCCAACGATGGGGCTACCAACCAAGGCGTAGGGTGCTGAAGCAGAATGAAGCTCAATTAGCACTTCATCCGATGTGTCCTCCGAAAACTGGTCTCCCGTACTGCCCTGCGATTTGTTGAGTTCGCTGCCATTAAATAAGCCTTCTACCAATACGGTTATGCTTAAAGCTGTTGAAGCCGAAGTTACCGTCATGGTGACTGGGGCGGAACTGGCCGGATTGCCGGTTGAACATTCTATACTTGAGGTTATCTCGCAGCTTATTTCATCTCCATTTGATGGGATATAGGAATACTCAGCGGCATTGGTGCCCGCATTGTTGCCATTAAGCTTCCATTGATAAACCGGTGAAGTTCCTCCATTTATCGGGCTTGCAGTAAACGTAACCAATGTTCCTGAAACTACAGGATTGGCAGATGCTGCAATGGAAAGGCTCACCGGCAATAGTGGATTTACAACCATGGTAACAGGACCTGAAGTTGCCGGATTGCCACTAACGCAAACAGCATTAGAGGTTAATATGCAGGTCACCACATCGTTGTTGGTAGGTATGTAGGTGTGACTTGCGCTATTTGCCCCAGCATCGCTTCCATTTACCTTCCATTGGTAACTGGGTGTTGTGCCTCCATTGGTGGGTGTGGCCGTAAAGCTTACCGAAGTTCCGGCGCAAACATTGTTGGCAGAGGGTGATGCCGCTATGCTAACGGGTACTACCGGGTTCACGGTCATGGTGATAGGGCTAGAGGTAGCCGGATTGCCGCTCACACAACTTGCATTGGATGTTAGCACACAGCTCACCACATCGTTGTTGGTAGGTGCGTAAGAATATGTTGCACTGTTGGTCCCAACATTTCCGCCATTCACTTTCCACTGATATGCAGGCGTTGTGCCACCATTGGTGGGCGTGGCTGTAAAACTTACCGAAGTTCCGGCGCAAACATTGTTGGCCGAAGGTGATGCCGCTATGCTAACGGGTACTACCGGGTTCACGGTCATGGTAATCGGGCTGGATGTGGCTGGATTTCCGCTGATGCAGCTTGCATTGGAAATCAATACGCAGGTAACCACATCGCCTTGTGTGGGCGCATAGGCATAGGTTGCGCTGTTTGTGCCAACATTGCCTCCATTCACTTTCCATTGGTAGGCGGGTGTGGTTCCTCCATTGGTGGGTGAGGCGGTGAAGCTTACGCTGGTCCCGGCACAGACGTTGTTTGCCGAGGGCGAGGCCGAAATGCTGACGGGCAAAATGGGGTTCACGGTCATGGTGATAGGGCTAGAAGTAGCCGGATTGCCGTTCACACAACTTGCATTGGATGTTAGCACACAGCTCACCACATCGTTGTTGGTAGGTGCGTAAGAATATGTTGCACTGTTGGTCCCAACGTTTCCGCCATTCACTTTCCACTGATATGCAGGCGTTGTGCCACCGTTGGTGGGTGTGGCGGTAAATGTAACGGAGGTTCCGGCACAAACGGAAGTTGCGCTCGGGCTAAGGCTTACGCTTACCGGAACTATGCTTGCACATGAGGTAGAAACGGAAACATCATCCACGCACACACCTCTTCCATATTTTGCATTGCCTTCAAAACAAATGTAATAGTCAGCCGAAGGGCTGGGCAAACTAAGGGTTTGTTCAGTCCAAGTTGTTACACTTGTGGTGTATGTTGCTAATTGAGTCCAGGTCCCTGCGGCTGAGGTGCGGTAATAAACGGTTAAGATGTCTTGGTCGGGTGACCAGAAAGCTTGTGTATGCCAAAATTTTAGCTGTGGGCTGGGTAATGCTGAGAGGTTAAGCACAGGGGTAATAAGCCTGGTCTTGTTGTCGGTGGAGGTTGCATCTTTTAAGCATGCGTCATAAGTGCCTCCATGAGCGGTTGATGGATATCCAGAGCCATTCCCTGTGATAAAAACCCAATTAACTCCAGAGCTATTGATTTGTTCCTGGGTCCAGCATGCTGGAATTGCCCCGGCATTCTCAAAACCTTCATTCCAAGGGAAACTGTTAATTCCTCCGCAACCTGTAGTAAACGTTAAATTGCTTCCGTAAAATGTGCCATTGGCATTGGTGGCATAGGCTCTGTAATAATACACGGTACTTGCGGAAAGCCCAGTGATGGCGCTTGTAAAGGTTCCAGTTCCCGTGCCATTGGTTGTGAAACTGTTGGCAAGTGTTGGGTTGGCAGTGGTTGCCCAGCATACGCCTCTGGCCGTTACGGCTGAACCTCCATCGGAAGTTACATTTCCGCCCGAGCTTGCCGAGGTTTGCGTAATGGAAGTAGCTGTGGTGGTAGTTACAACAGCAGCGCCAGAAGTGGTAAAGGTAAGGTCATCGCCATAAGCTGTGCCCGAAGTATTGGTGGCATAAGCCCTGATATGATAAGTGGTGTTGGCAGTAAGCCCGGTAAGGGAGCTCACGAAAGTTCCGGTTCCTGAGCCATCGGTGGTACGGTTTCCTGCAATTGTAGGGTTAACAGTTGTGCTCCAACAAACTCCTCTTGCCGAAACTGCAGTTGACCCTGCCGAGGTTACATTTCCGCCTGAAGTAGCCGTGGTTGAGGCAATAGCACTGGCAGCCGTAGTGGTAACTACCGGAATGCTTGCCGAAGTGCCCGTAATGCTGATATTATCAATACCCCAATAATATCCATAGGTTCCAATATAGTTCCATTTGAATTTTACATTGGATTGACCTGCCACTGCAGCAATTACTTGACTGAAAGCTACCGGATTGGTGGCGGAAGTTGTTGTAAAGGTGGAAATGCTTGTCCATGTAGATCCATTGTTAATGCTGTAAGATAGCGTACCCGATGAACCCGAATAGCTTTTAAAATAGTGATTGAATTGAAGCGTAACGTTTGTAAAAAGTGATAGATCGAGCGTTGGTGTTATCAGGTCAGCATTTTGACTGTTTCCGCTGCCATACGCATCGCTGTTTAAGTAGGCGTAGTTTCCGGTTAATGCTGGATTGGGCGATTGACCGGTAATAGTACCGAATTGCCATATCTGCCCATTGCCTTGATTGTCGAGTTGTGTCCAGCAAGTTGGGATAGCAGTGTTGTCAAAGGTTTGTGAAAAAGGTAGGCTGTAGATTCCACATAGCGTTGTAAATGTGCGATTCTCGCCATAAAAGGTTCCATAAGCATTGGTGGCATAAGCCCTAACATAGTATTGGGTGCTTGAAGTTAATCCCGTGATGGTGCTGGTAAAGGTGCCAATGCCAGATCCATCCGTTGTATGGTTGTTGGCAATGGTAGGGTTGGTTGTGGTAGCCCAACAAACCCCGCGTGCTGTAATGGCTGAACCGCCATCCGCCGTTATGTTTCCACCCGATGTGGCCGAGGTCAACGTAATAGCAGAGGCTGCAGTGGTCGTAAGTGTGGCTCCGCCAGCAATAAAGGTAAGGTTGCTGCCATAAGATGTTCCATCGCTGTTGGTAGCTACAATTCTAAAGTTATACGTTGTATTTAGGGTGAGCCCCGTTAAATTTGCAGTTACCGATGCTGCTGAACTGCCCGATCCTGCTGAAGTTACTGTGGTATTGCTGCCATAAGCTGTTGTTGTGCCCCACTGAAAATAATAGGTTGTAGCCAATCCATTGGGGTTAACTGTTCCATTTAGGGTAGCTGTTGTGCCATTGATGGAAGTAGCGGGCAGGGTAGTAACCAAGGGGTTGTCGCCAATGTTAAATGAAATGATCTTGGTTTTTCGTGCTTCCGAAGCACCAATATACTGTGTTGTAAACCAAAATGTTTGATCATCAACAGGGTCAACGGCCATGCTGGCATAATCTCCCCAGCGGTTGTAAGTAAATTGAAAATTAGTTCCAGTAAGCGCAATAGTCTCGGGCACATCCAAAATGCCCGAAGCACTGGTATATCCTGCCGAAGATTGCCCAGCATAGCGTATGCCGGGGTATTCGGTACTGCTTGTGAGGGAGTAACCCACGGCAATTTTACCCGAACCGTTCATCGAAATAGCACCCATCCACCGCGAATGGTTGTCGGGAGCATACGTGCCTTGCTGGCGAATGGTCCAAGTTGTGGCTGGTGGTGTTCGCCTTAGTTCATACCAACGTACCCCAGCATGGTCGGTGCCATCCACGTCAACGGTATGGCAGCAAACAATAGATTCATGAGTTCCGAAATTGCGGTACTGGGGTACATTCATAATTACCGTTGAAATGGCGCATAACTTCATGGTAGTGCCTGGCTGAGGGAGGTTGTCCCAGCCATTCGAGAACTGACTATCAAAAGGAGTTACGGCTAATTGTTGGGTGCGGTTAAAGCTGGAGTTGGCCGTATTGGCCCAGTCCACATCCAGTTCATAGAGCCAAAGCTCATCAGCACCACCGCCAATGCCATCATCGTTAAAGGCGATAAACGTGCCAGGTGTGCCAGCGGGTGCTGCGGGTCCATCGTTGTCAACCGGTGGAACCACCACTACGCCTGTGCCAGGCCTGTAGGGATTGTCGAAGGCTACCATGCGGGCTACACCTCCAACTAGCATCTGGTCGCGCTCAAAAACATAAATATCGTTTCCTGTGGTAGGCTGGGTATTGGTTCCCATATAGTAACCGTCGCGCCAAACGGCCATCTTTTCATAATCAGGCATATCCACCACATCAAACGAGTATTGATACCATGTTCCAGTAGGATCGTTGGTGGTTGAAACTGCAACAAGCATATAGTCGTTGGTTCCGCTTACCGAAAACTCTACGGCTACCCACCTGTTGGCTTGCTCATCATATAAAATAAGCGGGTCGCCATCGTTGCTGGTTGCACCGGTTACGCTTCCAAAAAGCAGGTTCATATTGGTAGGCCCCGCAAGCAAAGTACCCGTTTTGCTGTAGATGGCATAGGTAGTGTTAACCGTTTGCATATAATGGTTTGGCCCTGCTGTGCCATTGCAGTCAGGTGGGTAATAAGGCGATGATTGACCCTCGAAATTTTGCAGAGGCGCCCTGCTTCCAGCTGATTTGGCTCCATTGGTTTTTTGCCATACCTCATCCGGCCCTTTTGGCAAGGCGGTTGCCGCAAAATCATATGACGGAGGAGTCCATTTGGTGTTCTTGCCTTTTTTTATGGCTTTGGCCTCCATTAGCAGATAGTCTTCTTTTGACATTGGAGGGATGTCAATTAAAGGTTGGCTGATGCCAACAAACTCACCCGTGATAACGGTCTTTGGCTTTACAGGAATGTCTTGTGCGTGTAATGTTGCTGCAAAAAATATGAATACAACAAAAAACAAAAAAGTTGTGATGTTTTTCATCAATTAACAATTTGTGTGATAAATACCACCGAAATGGATTTGGAATTATTTAATAGGTCAGGCTCAGCGCGCAAATGTAACTAAATCTTTTCATTAAACCGAAAAAGGAAAAACCTATCTTGACGTTGTTCGTAGCATTTCAAACGAAGAGCTTATGCAATGGTTGCAGTGTTTGTAGCCCACTAAATTGACTAATAACTTAATCCACTGATTGTTTTGCAAAAAAGATGCTTTCAGTAAAACATTCCTCCACCCAGTGTCATCTTGGCGCAAATCAAGTAATAGCTGACGGAAAAACAAGAACTCGAAAACATACAGCTTGTCATTAAGTTCAGGCAAAAGGGTAAATAAACCAGCAAATCCACCTGCCTGAGGGGTTTAGTTTAGGTGAATGATGCAAAAAACCGAACAACTACAATTTTTGAATCAAAATAGTCACTTAATTAGCATTTTATCAATTGTTTATACAAGCTGTACTCGATGAAACATATTGTCAGTTATAATTATAGGGAACTTCTAAAAATCCAATCTTCATTGTTATGCTCCTTTGCTAAAATCCTCATTTACTCAATGTAAACTCCGGTTTTAGCT
>CAZKHA010000082.1:0-14743 GCA_964552325.1 uncultured Bacteroidales bacterium | reverse complement strand
CAACTTTTATTTGAGTTTCAATTCGGGGTTATTCACCCGTCATATTTTGTATTTCTTTGTTTACAACTTCAACAAAATCAACAATATGGCTAGAGCCAAGGTCGCCAATGCCTTGTTTCCGTACCGATACTGTTCCTTCGGCTTCTTCTTTCTCACCAACAACCAACATATACGGAATACGTTGAAGTTCAGCATCTCTGATCTTTTTACCGGTTTTCTCGCTTCGGTCATCAATGAGGGCGCGAATTTCGGAATTTTTCAGGATTTCTAAAACTTTTTCTGCATATTGTTGATATTTTTCGCTGATGGGCAGAATGATAGCCTGTGTTGGGGCCAACCATAAGGGGAATTTGCCTGCCGTATGCTCTATCATAACAGCCACAAAACGCTCGATGCTACCGAAGATAGCACGGTGAATCATAATGGGCCTATGCTTTTGGTTGTCGTTGCCAATGTATTCTAATTCAAAGCGTTCGGGTAGATTGTAATCAACCTGAATGGTGCTGAGTTGCCATTTTCGGCCTATGGCATCTTTTACAATAAAGTCGAGTTTGGGGCCATAAAACGCTGCCTCGCCCGGAACTAAAATTGCGTTAAGATTTTTTTCTTGCGCAGCTTCAATAATGGCTTGCTCAGCTTTTACCCAATTTTCTTCGGTGCCAATGTATTTGGTTTTGTTTTCGGGGTCGCGTAACGAAACCTGAGCAATAAACTCTTTGAAATCGAAGGCTTTAAATAAAAACAGGACCAAGTCAATTACACCAAGGAACTCATCTTTGAGTTGATCGGGACGGCAAAAAATGTGCGCATCGTCTTGTGTAAAGCCCCTAACCCTGGTAAGACCGTGCAACACACCCGATTGTTCGTAACGATAAACGGTGCCAAATTCGGCATAACGCAGTGGCAATTCTTTGTACGACATGGGTTTGCGATTGTAAATTTCGCAATGGTGTGGGCAGTTCATGGGTTTAAGCATGAATTCTTCGCCGGGTTCGGGTGTGCTGATGGGCTTAAAGCTATCGGCACCATATTTTTCGTAATGCCCGGAGGTTTTGTAGAGATTCACATTCCCAATGTTGGGGGTAGCAACCAAAACATAACCTCTGCGGTATAATTCTTTTTTCAGGAAGTCGGTCAGGCGTTCGCGTAGCGATGCTCCACGTGGAGTCCATAATGGCAATCCGTTTCCAACGCGTTGCGAAAAATGGAAGAGGTCGAGTTCTTTGCCAATTTTGCGGTGATCGCGTTTTTTGGCTTCTTCGAGCATCAGCAGGTATTCTTGTAGTTGGGCCGCTTTTGGGAACGTAATGCCGTAAATGCGGGTGAGCATTTTGCGGTTTTCGTCGCCACGCCAGTAGGCACCGGCGGTAGCTAAAAGCTTAACAGCTTTTATCTGGCTTGTGTCGGGCAGGTGAGGGCCGCGGCAAAGATCGGTAAATTTGCCTGATTCATAGAGTGTTATCTGGCCATCTTCTAGGCCTTGGATTAATTCGAGCTTGTATTCATCTCCTTTTTGGCCAAAAAGGCTCAGTGCGTCGTCTTTGCTGATTTCTTTGCGCACAAATGCTTGCTTTTCGCGGGCAAACTCCAACATCTTGTCTTCAATTTTCTTGAAATCGTCAGATGATATTTGATAGCTGCCGAAATCAATGTCGTAGTAGAAGCCATTCTCGATGTCGGGGCCAATGCCGAATTTTACCCCAGGATACAGGTTTTCAATAGCTTCGGCCATTAAATGCGCAGATGAGTGCCATAAAGTGGCTTTGCCTTCATCGTTATCCCAGGTAAGTAGCTTTATTTTTGCGTCGGTGGTAATAGAACGTGTGGCATCCCAAACCTCGTCGTTTACTTGAATAGATAAGACGTTGCGGGCCAAACCTTCGCTGATACTGCGGGCGATTTCGAGGCCGGTTACGCCGGGAGCGTACTGCCGCACGCTGTTGTCGGGTAATGTAATGTTAATCATACTTTTAAATGTTTTCTAAGCGTTACAAACCGCTCAGATGTTTACAATTATAGAAAGGGGTGCAAAAGTAAGGAAAATTTTGATTCACTGCCTACTTTTACCGATATCGTAACAATATAATAACTTGATTGGTTGTGTTTTTACGCTTTATTAGGTGTGCTGGCGTAGAATGAGCAAAATTTCACATACAGTAATAGAAGAAAGGTTTGATGGGTTGAAAAGTATGCATTTATATTGGTACTAGTTGATAGCATTGAAGTTGCCTCATAAACTGATGTCAGGAGCCTTGCGCAATGCTGGCGGATATGCCTTTAACGGACTTATGCAGTTTAGTATTGATTGAAGGTTGAGCATTTTTTTGGGCCGCGTGAGGGATAGCAACGGAAAGCCCGGAGCGTAGCGAGGACTTGCAGTGTATAGCCCGACCCATAGGGGCACGCCCAAGTTTTACTATTGGTTTTAAACATGGCAAAGCTGGTTTGTGATAGTTTGTTTGCATTCTCCTACCTTTGTGGTATGCGTAAAACGCCCAGTTTTATTTCAGATTTGTTGGTTTACAGGTGGTTGCTTGTAGTTGTTGGTTTTTTGGCATTAACTTGTACGATGCGTGCGCAAGTGCCGGAGTGTTTTAGGCCTATTTGGCAATTTAATCCACCATGGTTTACCACCGATAGCCTTTCGTTTGCGCGTGATATGCAGCAATTGGCTAGCGATGAGCTTGATTCGATGCATTATTTAAAGGCTGAAAGGATGTTGAAAAAAGCGTATCGTATTGCTAAGAATCATGGGGATTTGAGGCTGTTGGGTAAGATAAACAACAATTTAGCAGAGTGTTACAGCATCACAGGCCGCCGGCAGGATGCTGAGGATGCCTATGCCGAAGCCTTGCAACAGTTTGGCAAGCTTGGCGATACCAATGCCATGGCGATGATTTTGATAAACCTTGGCGATGAATATGCCAAGACGGGACGAACTGAAATGGCTATTGAAACAGAACTTGAAGCTATAAGGTTGAAAGAGCAAAGTGGGAATTTGTCGAAACTGGCTTTTTATTACCAGAAGTTAGGCGAGCTTTTTTGGGAGAAGGATAAGGATAGATGGGAAGCCTATGCAATGAAAGCACTAGCCCTATCACGCAATCCAGAGCATACCACGCTGCGCGCTACCATAGCTATTTACAATGATTTGGGTGCCATATGGAGGCTGCGTAACGATTTTGTAAAAGCCGAAGCCTATTATGATACCATGTATATGATAAGCAAGGAGGCTGATTACCGGAAGGGGATTGCCACTGCAACTTCGGAACGTGCTTTAATGCTTTACGACCAAAAAAAGTATTCAGAAGCCTTGCCTCTGGCACAAGAAGCGTACAGCATGGTTGAAGATACGGATGATGATTATCCGATTGTTTATGATGCTACCTTGGTGGCACGTATATTATTGAAACTTGGACGGCATACCGAAGCCATGCCGCTTTTGCAAATGGCCTTTGATCGCGCAAAAGGAGCCGGCCTCAAACCTGAGGTGCTTACCGCATTAGAATACCTAACCGAAGCATATGTGGCTTCTGGTAACTATCAGAAAGCGTTTGATTATCAGCAACAACGGATTGCTTTAAAGGATTCGATTGATGGGGCAAAAGTTCAGCAAGCACTCTACCAAATGCAAACTCGATTTGAAACGGAAAAAAAGCAGCAGCTCATTGATCGCTTGACCGAGCGCAACCAAGAGCATGAACGCAGGACTTCGCTTTTGCTTGGATTGCTGTCGGTCTCGGGTTTGGTGTTGGTGCTGGGTGTATTGGTATTTGTGCTGCGCAGCCGGGCACTTAAGCAAAGCAAAGCCTTGTTTAAAAAAGAACAGGAATTGCTTGAAGCCGAACGACAACGCTTAGCTTTAGAGTTGGAGTTGAAAAACAGGGAGTTAACAACGGCTGCAGTTCAACTTATTAATAAAAATGAAGTGTTGAGCGACCTTCGTGCCGAGCTTGCCTCGAGCCATGCTGAAGATATAAATGTGCATCAAGTGATTCGTCAGATTGATCAAAACCTAAACTTAGATGCTGACTGGCAAAATTTTAGTCGCCATTTTGAAGAGGTTCATCCTGATTTTTTTGTGCGGCTCAAACAGCATTTTCCAGCACTTACACCCAACGAGGAACGTTTGTGTGCTTATTTGCGGATAAACCTGAATACCAAGGAAATATCACAAATGCTGAATGTTACCATCGCGGCTGTAGATAAAAGCCGTAACCGCTTGCGAAAGAAGTTGGAGATTGGCTCGGAGGTTAATCTAAACGATTATTTTGCAAAGTTTTAACCCGTATAGTTCATAAACAATTTTACTAAAGAACTATTCCCTTGATAATAAGATGCTTTAGTCGCGTAAAGGTTAATAATCAGGTCGTTTTGAGCGAAGTGAGAGATCTCCATTCCATTGTTAAAAGGGTTTTGTGAATTAGTCAGGTTAAGTTGTTTATTGTTTTTGAAAGTTTCTGTACGCTGCTTTTGTCACTTCGTTGATGCATTCTCCTTACCTAAATTTCCGGGAAATAGTATCACACTTTTGGTGTGAATTTGTGTCCAAACAATTAGGGGGTTGAGAAGATGCTTTGGCGTTTTTCGGCTAGGTTTTGTATCTTGCAGGCTTTTAAGCAGGGTGGTTATGAAGAAGTACATTTTAAAGATTGTTTTGCCTACTGTCCTTTCGATGGTGCTCTTTGTTTTGAGCATATTTTTTATCATCATTCCATGGTTTCAGCAAAGTATAATGAATGGGAAACGGGAAATGATCAAAGAGTTGACCCATGCAGCCTGGAGCATTTTGGCAAAATATGAGAATGACGAAAAAGTAGGTTTGTTGTCAAAAGAAGAAGCGCAAAAAACTGCTGTTTCACGTATTCAGTACCTTAGGTATGGCGATGAGGCTAAAGACTATTTTTGGATTACGGATATGAAACCAACCATGGTCATGCATCCCCATCGTATTGATTTGAATGGTAAGGATTTGAATGATTTTACGGACCCACATGGCAAGCACATGTTTGTAGAATTTGTAAAAACTGCCCGAAGCAATGGGTTTGGGTATGTTGATTACATGTGGCAATGGAAAGACGACTCAACGCAAATTGTTCCCAAACTATCCTATGTAAAGCTTTTTAAACCTTGGGGATGGATTATTGGAACCGGTGTATATCTTGAAGATGTGAAGAGGGAGATTCAAATCTTGACCCGCAAACTAACCTACATTTCAGTTGGAATTGGGGTGCTTTTATCGATACTGCTAGTTTATATATTAAAACAAAGTATTAGTGCAGAACGTAAACGATTGAAGACCGAAAACCAATTGCATGAGACCAAAGAAAAATACCGTACAATGGTTGAGGCCGCCACCGAGGGCCTTTTGATGCTGGTTGATGGAAGGATAAGCTTTGCCAATCCTGTGATAAAGAAAATTGTAGGATTTGAAACGGAAGATGTTGTGGGTAAAACTATGGCAGAGATTCTTAGCAGTGAAGAACGGAAAAATCTGCCCGATCAGTTAAAAGCCCAAAAACTTAGCGATGGTCAATTTGAAATGACCTTGGTTAAAAAAGATGGCTCAGCCACTGATGTTCTTGTGGATATATCGACCACCAAATACAATGGGCAAGATGTAAATATTGTTATTTTTAAAGATTTGAGCTACACAAAGCTTATCCCAATTTCGGGGGTCGATTTTCAGCGGTTTGCGCGTGAGCTTGGTGTTGGGTACTTTAAGTTAGAATTGGATACGCACGGGCGTTTTGCTTTTGCTAACGATATGGCAATTAAATTATTGGGTTTTTCCGATTTTGCTGCGTTATCGAGCAAGGGTTTTGCTGAATTGTTGTCAAATTCATACTCTTATAAAGACGTAAAAGAGCAAATTATTGAAAAAGGGCATGCCAAAAACATCCAATTGCATATCCTAAATCAATTCAATGAGCTCTCGGCCCTCAAGATTTCGTTGGTAGCTGATGTTGCATTAGGAGGCGAAATGTTAGGTTGTGATGGCATCGTGGAAAATATTTCACATGATTTTTATCAACAGCAAGCTCAGGAAAATGCGCTTAATTTGTTTGTTACCCCTACTTTGGTGCTTCAAGCTAAAGTTAAGGAATTGGTTAATAAGGTTTATACAATTCATTCGATGGCAACCATTCAAGAGGCAAATACGAAGCTTTCCGAATTGGAAACCACTTGTTTGATAGTTGTTGATGGGCTGAATAATCCCATAGGTATAGTTACTACAGATGATTTTCGACATCGTGTGGTGGCTTTATCGTTAAAGTCTGATAATCCAATATATATGATAATGAGTTCGCCTATTATTAGTTGCGATGAACATTATACAGCTAATGAGGCGATGATTCAATGCAATAAAATGGGTGTCAATCATTTGTTGGTAAGGGATCCCAAAAATCTGTTTGTAGGTGTATTCAATTCAAATACTGTTTATTCAAAAATTTATGAGGCAGGTAGTGGATTGGTAAGGAGGGTAGCCATGGCAGCCAATCAGCAACAGCTTAAGGCCGCTTATCAAAGCTTTCAGCAGGTTCTTTTGCCCTTGATAAAAAGCGGGGTTAATCCAAGGGTGGTCTTCTCCATGGCTTCTGAGCTTTCGGATGCAATTATTGTTCGTGCTATTGAATTGGCTATCAACGAACAAGGCCAGCCTCCTGTTCAGTTTGCGTTTATTTGCCTTGGCAGCGAGGGAAGGCAGGAAGAAACGCTGGTTACTGACCAAGATAATGCTTTGGTGTATGCCAATGTGCCTGATGAACTGGCTGCCTCAACCCAATCTTATTTTATGCTGTTGGCCCAAAAAGTTTGCCGGACGCTTAATGCGGTTGGTTATGCGTATTGCCTTGGTAATATGATGGCTCAGAACCCCCAATACTGTTTGCCATTGGATGCCTGGAAACGGCAATTTATGGGGTGGATAAACACTCCCGATTCAAAAGCCATACTGGATGCCAGTGTGTTTTTTGATTTAAGGACGGTATATGGCGATAACGCCCTGACACAAGCGCTACATGCTGCGATTGAAAATGGGATTATGAAGCAGCCACTTTTTTTGTACCATATGGCGCTAAATTCAAGCAATGTAAAACTCCCTTCGTTGGCTTCAAGTAATTTGTTGCACGATAAAGCTGCTGAATCATTTGATTTAAAGCAGGCTATAGCACCTATTACCATGCTGGTGCGAACATATGCCCTGCGCCATCGCCTCTCGGTAAGCAATACGTTTAAACGGCTTGAGTTGTTGCAGGAGCATCAGGTTTTGACCAGTGTAAAAGCTGCTGAGATGCTCGGGGTTTATGCATTTTTGATGAAATTGCGTTTGCAAAGCCAAGCCGAACTATTGCATGAGGGCCATGGCGTACATAATTTATTGAACAGTAAAAAAATGACCGAATTAGACTTGTCCACGCTGAAAAAGGCCTTGGCTCAAATTCATGAATTTCAGGATGCGATACGCATCGACTTTAGACTGTCAACTTAATAAGAATGAATTATTATTCGCTTGAATTTTGCTCAGCTAAACCGAGCAATAGGCAGCATGTTTAAACGATGTGTGTTCGTTATTATCAACATAACCTAGTTGGTTGGTTAGCAAAAAAGTTTTTCCTATTAGCTTTGGATAATAGTTGTAATGGCTATGCCCATGTATCCAAAATTTAACGTTCGAATGTTTAATTAAATCAGATAATTCAACACAAAAGGCATCGTTTATTGGGCTTTGATTATGAATTGGCGAATTACACAATGTGGAGGGCAAATGATGGGTAATTACCACAACTGGCTCGTTAGCTTGATGGATGGATTGTTGTAAAAACTGAAGGCTTGCGGTATGCAATTCATTGAAACCTGAAGTTGTTAGTTCGCTGTTATTTAATAAAATACAACTAAAATCAGCTACGCTTTGCCTGATTTTTTTCTCGTTGTTGGGCCGTATTTTCGACCATAGTGTGGTGCAAACAAATCGCACTCCATCAATGGTAGTCACGCTATTGTTGAGCAACTTAAGATTGCTTTTAATGGCAATGGAATAGGATGTGCCGTATCTATCAACGTGTTGGTTGTAAAATTCGTGGTTTCCCGGTACCCACAATACCTCTTTAAAGTTGTCGGCAACATAACTAAAAAATGGGTGTTTGGTAAAACCATCCTGTAACGGAAGTATATCGCCTGCCAATATAAGGATGTCGCCAACCGGGGTTAAGGGCCGCATATTCAAATAATTGCTATTCGATTCAAGCTCCAGATGAAGGTCAGAACAGTATTGTATTTTCATAAAGTTGCTCGTTTAACCAAATTCGCTGATTTTTATAAGTAAAGGCATGTCGATAATTTCAATCTCACGACCCGAAAGGGCCACAATCTTTTCTTTTGAGAACTCACTTAAAAGCCTTACGGTGTTTTCCTCCGATATAGCCGTCATCTCGCCAATTTCTTTGCGTGTTAAGCCCAAATTAAACTTAAAACTACCGTGTAGCTTAGATAGATAGATAAGGTTTTCGGCCAAGCGCCCACGTATTTGCTTTTGGTTTAGCGATATGATTTTCTTCATGATGTTGGATACCGATTTCCCAAAAGCCTGGTTTAAGCTCAGTAGAAGCTGATGGTTTTCAACATAAAGTTTTTTTACCAAGCCTAGGTCAATAAAACAAACCTCAGCATCTTCGAGGGCTGCCACGGAATACGAAAAATACGGACTGTCAAAAAAAGCAAGAAGGCCGATATAAGCTGGCGGCCTTAATATGTATAATATGATATTGCGGTTGTTGAGGCCTTCTATATAGAGCTTTGCGGTGCCTTTAATCAAAAAGAGCGCATGCGTTACTTCAGAGCCTTGTTTGCAAATTATCTCATGCCGACGGTATTGTACATGTAAGGGGCTTACAGTGGTGTTGTTTCCTTCAACTTGTTGAAGGGTTGAAAAGATGTCGCATTTAAGCTGGCAATTGGAGCAGCCTTCCATTTTCTTGAATTTCATATTCAATACTTATGCAACAAAGATACTAAGAAGTTGCTTTATATCAATGTTAGGTAGCAAGGTTTTGGAAGAAATTTACGAAGTTGGTTTAAATACCTTTGCATAAAACGTGCTCTTGTAAAGGAACCCTTGCACAACTAGCTTTAATGCCTGCCTTGCACGCGGTTAGGCCAATAGTGCCAGCGTAGGGCTTTTGCAAAGCACAGTTTGTGTTTTTATCATTTACTAACTAAAACTTAAAAGTATGTTACACGAACCAGCTGTTGAGATTGGCACTGATAATGCTGCTCCCAAAAAAGCCCGCTTAGGAGTAATTATGTTTATTATTTACACCCTTGTTTATGCAGGGTTTGTATTTATTGGTCTGTCAAAGCCTGAATTGATGGGTCTTGAAATGATTGGAGGACAAAACCTAGCTATCATTTATGGATTTGGCCTTATTGTATTGGCAATAGTTATGGGGTTTATTTATAACTATTTGTGCACCAAGTTAGAGGATAAATACAGTAAAAACAATTAATCTAAATAACTATGATATACGAAGTTTCAAATTTAGCGATTATAATTTTTATTGCTATCGTAGGGATTGTGTTAGGGCTTTCGTTCTATTTTGCACGTAAAACCAAGTCTGCATCAGGATATTATGCTGCTGGTGGCAATATTCATTGGGGGGTAAATGGTATAGCATTTGCCGGAGATTATCTGTCAGCGGCTTCTTTTTTAGGCATTTGCGGCATGATAGCCTATTCGGGTTATGATGGCTTCCTTTATTCAATTGGATATCTCGCAGGTTGGGTAGTTGCCTTGTTTTTGGTTGCAGAGCCATTGAAGAAACTCGGGAAATATACGTTTACCGATGCGCTCGATTCAAAGTTCAATTCAAAGGCCATAAAACTTGCAGCCTCTATTAGCACCCTTATAGTTTCTGTTTTCTACCTTATACCACAGATGGTAGGGGCCGGTGATTTGGTGGTGCCTTTGCTTGGATTCCCGCATTGGCTTGGAGTATTGCTGGTAGGCTCAATTGTTATACTTATCGTTGCCACAGCTGGCATGACTTCCACCACCTATGTCCAGTTTATTAAAGGAGGGCTGTTAGTAGTTTTTTCGACGGTACTCACCATTTATATCTTGAATAATGGGCTTAAAACAACTCCAACGGAAGGCTATCATAAGTTTGTAACCATCGATGCCACGTTGAATGCCGATTCAACCCTTACACCCAACGATTCAACATATGAGTTTTTGGCGTTGGTTAAGGGAGGCAAGCATAGTTTTGCCAAGTTCAATAAAGAGGGCATTGATTGCTGGTTTGCAGTAACTCCAAAAGATACCGTATGGAAGCTAGATGAGGTTTTGTTTACGGTTGTAAAGCCTGATGGGGTAAAGCTTTACAATGGTGCTGTAAAAACCGAACGAAAATTTTTTCAGGTTGGGCATTTGAGCAAAATTATTGTTGATGGACAAGAGGTTGATAAAACCGGTCCTGTAGGTCCCTTTGAGTTTGTTAAGACTATTGCCAATAGCGAAGTTGTACGTTTTTCTAAAACTTCGTTTACCGATGGGGAAGACAAAGTAACAGTCTGGTCGCAAAATGTAACCAAAGGTTCTGACATCATGAAACCTGGTTTGCTTTATAAGGTTTCAAAAGCTGCTGGTGCCTCGTTTTGGGATAAACTCAATTTCTTATCCTTGATGCTTGCCTTGTTTTTGGGTACTTCCGCATTACCACACATTTTAATACGCTATTATACTGTTTCCAGCCAAAGAGCTGCCCGTAAATCAACAATTGTAGCCATTACAGCCATTGGGTTCTTTTATGTGCTAACCTTATACATGGGGCTAGGTGCTATGATTAACGGGGTTCTTGACATGGAAAGTAGCAATATGTCAGGGCCATTATTGGCTAAAGCCTTTGGAATAGGCCTGTTTTCAATTATTTCGGCCATTGCATTCGCCACTGTTTTAGGTACTGTAAGTGGATTGATTGTGGCTTCTTCGGGTGCAATAGCCCACGACTTTATTGATAAATACCTCCAAATCCCAATGACTGACAAAAAGAAGGTTATGGCAGGGAAGATTTCAGCTATCTTTGTAGGTGTATTTGCCATCCTCTTGGGCATTCTATTTAAAGGTATGAATGTTTCGTTTTTGGTTGGTCTCGCTTTTGCTGTGGCTGCTTCGGCTAATTTACCGGCAATTTTATTCCTGCTTTTTTGGAAAAAAACTACAGCCAAAGGCATTGCATGGTCCATATTTACGGGTATTACGTCTTCTATCGGTATTATTTTGCTATCGCCTACCATGTATGAGCGTTATGGATTACCAACAGCCACTGCGCCTATTCCTTTGGACAACCCCGGCATTATTTCCATTCCGTTAGCAGTTATTGTATTGGTTGTGGTATCCTTAGCAACGCAAGATTCACTGAAAAATAAACCAGCAAACGTTTAAATATTAGAAGTCTAAGTTTATGAAAAATAAAATTTTAGCTGTTATATTTGCCTTAATGGCGGTTGTGGGGTTTTCCCAAGAGAAAAAGGATGCCCCCTTATTCGGGATAAGTTTTTCTGGTTTCGTAAAAACGGATCTTTATTATGACGCTCGGCAAACCGTAAATATTCGTGAAGGCCATTTTTTGTTGTATCCTGACAATGAAAAATTGGATGTGAATGGCATGGATGTGAATGCAAACGGGCAATTGGGCATTTTGGCCATTCAGAGCCGCTTAAGTGGTAAAATAACAGGACCCGATGTGTTAAAAGCCAAAACTTCAGCACTTTTAGAAGGCGATTTCTTTGGGAATGAAAATGGGAACTTTTCGGATGTGAATGGGTTTAGGTTGCGTCATGCCATTCTTAAGCTTAATTGGGCTTCTTCTGAATTGTTAGTTGGGCAGTTTTGGCATCCTTTATTTGTTCATGACTGTTTTCCGGATGTGGTTTCGTTTAACACTGGCGCTCCTTTCCAGCCTTTTTCACGTAATCCGCAAATACGGTTTACCCAGAAATTTGGCGGGCTAAAACTTGTTGCCGCTGCCGCTGAGCAACGCGATTTTACAAGCAACGGCCCTGATGGTGCAAATAATAAGTACCTCCGAAATTCCGTACTCCCTGATTTAAACTTCCATCTGCAATACCTTTTACCTTTAGGCGAGAATAAAGACTTGTTTATGGGGGTAGGTGTTGAATACAAACAGCTTACACCTCAGCTTTTTGCAGTAGCCGATAAAAACCTAACAGATAAAAAAGATAGTATTTATGTGGCGAGTACCGAAAAGGTTTCCTCCTTTGCTATTGCAGGGTACGCTAAGCTCCGCTTAAAGTCAGTAACGCTTAAATCATATGCCATTTACGGTGGAAACCTGTTCGATTTGGTGATGTTGGGAGGTTATGCTACTGGGTCGCTTGTTGATGCAAGCCAGAACCGATATGACTACATGCCCATTCGCACATTTTCGTGTTGGTCAGAGTTTTCTACCAATGGCAAAATTCAGTTTGGCGTGTTTGGTGGGTTTAGCAAAAACCTTGGTACCGATGGTGTTAACGGAGGCAAATATTACAGCAGAGGTTCAAACATCGATTTTGTTTACCGAGTTTCGCCTCGAATGGTGTTTAATCTCGAAAAACTGCGTATTTCAGCCGAAATGGAATATACCACAGCCAATTACGGCAAAGCCAATACCATGGGCGAGGTGGTTGATAATCTTAAAGCCCAATCGAATATACGCGCATTGTTAGCCTTCTACTATTTCTTTTAGTCGATTTAACCTCTTGTTAATCGGGGGCTTGTGTCTTGATTTTGCTCCTGAAACAAAAAGGGCTGCATACAATACTGTTAAGCACGATAAATGCTGTTAGCTTTGGCTGGCAGCATTTTTTATGCAATAGGGTGCAGATTGTTTTCTAAAAAGGACATTTTTAGAAGTCATAAGGTAATATTGTAGCTAATTTGTTGTTAACCATCTTGTTGATATACACAAACCAACTTTTTTTTCATGGCACATTTGTTTTTTGCCAGAAATTTGAAAACTGATTTATAGTGCGTGAAGCAAGGTAAAAGTGGCATAGTTTGGATGAATGTTGGGCAATTTAGGATCGAATTTTTGTGGTATTAGCGAGTTTGATATGGTAGATGTTTTTGTTAGTATCTGATAATTAGTTTATTAACTGTTGTCATAGTATTGTCATACCCCTTTTTTTGCTCAGTTTAAATTGCTGGCGCATCTTTGCTGCAAATCGTTTGTACATGAATTTCGCACCGAAAATCTCAAATGTTTGCTTAAGTTTACTAGCCATTGCCGTACTGGGATCTGCTTGTGGTTTGGGCAAACATGGTGGTTTAGAAAATGGCAAACCACGCTTTTTGTATGCACAGATTAAGGGAGAAGTGCTTATCCAAACACGAAGATACCAGGTTGACCGGGTTTTTGTGGCTGACGACAGCCTAAACTTGAAGATGGTGTCTTCGTCAATTTTGATTGTTGACGATGTAAATGGTTTTGTAAGCAAGTTTTCAAAGCAAATACATGAGTATTGCCTTGGGGATAGCTTGTATGTGTTTGATTCATCGGATAGTTCGTATATTGTGCTGAATAATAAAGAATTGCAGGGATTAAGGGCTGAATTGTTGCCCTATTCGGCAAGCTGGATTTTTGGCAATAGTATACCAATAAGCCTGCCTCAAACGGTTCTGATTGATACGCTTTGGAATGGACTGGAATGCAAGCAGTATGTTGTTGACAATTTTGCCTGCATTACCTTTAGAAACCACAACCTTGCCTTGTGTTGCGAATATCCGCAATTTGCTCAAAATGAAGATGTAGTTAAGTTAGTGTCAGATACAGTGCTATCTCCACAGGTGTTCGAGCTGCCAACAGGATTCAGGAAGATGCAACACTCTGCGCGAAGCATATATAGTTTTTTCAATTGAATTGTTTAATATTGCACAAGAATTAGCCCCAAATACCCGAAGTCAAATTATAACTAAATAATAAAACCTTGTAATGAAATCACTTGTAAAATTCGTAGCTGTCATCCTTTGCGTTATGGTGGCTATTGCAGGAACGGCTCAAATTAAGATTGATGTAAAGAAAAAAGTTTCAAAGGAGGCCAACCAACGAGCCAACAAAAAGACCGATAAGGCCATTGATAAATCGTTTGATGCCGTTGAAGATGGCGTGGGAAGCCTATTCAAAAAGAAAGATAAAAAGAAAGAGGAGGATTCAAAAGAGAATGCTACTACTGAGCAAACTAACGAGAATGGCCAAAATGAGGGCGAAAACAAGCCGAATAATGAGCAGAATGCAAACGCACAAACCCCTCCGCAAGAGAAACCAGTTTTAACATGGGCCAAGTATGACTTTGTGCCAGGTGATGTGATTATTTTTGAGGACAACCTCGAAGGGGAGGTAAATGGAGAATTTCCATCAAAATGGGACTTAGTTCAAGGTAGTTTTGAAAACGCAAGCTTTGATGGCTCCAATGTCATTTATCATATGAAGTGTAACATGAATGGCGGCGGCGGAATTGTTCCCATGCTTAAAAACAGCACCGAAGATTATCTGCCCGAAGAGTTTACCATTGAATTTGACGCCTATTTTTCGGAAGACCACATGGGGCATTACACCATTTTTCTGGGTGACGAGAAAAACCAAGCAAAACTTGATAAAATTCGAGTTGACAAAAAATACGTCCGTATCTATAAGAACAGTGTTGATGGCGAATCTGTTGATAGGGGTTATTACCCGGGTTACAC
>CAZKHA010000081.1:0-14824 GCA_964552325.1 uncultured Bacteroidales bacterium | reverse complement strand
ACATGCGAACCCTTAAGCATGAAATAGGCCAAGAAAAACAGCAAGAAAATAAACTGTATTACAAAGCTAACCAAGTTAGAAATAACGATAGAGATGGGCATGGCCAACCTTGGGAAATACACCTTACCAAAAATGCTCGCGTTTTTGATAAATGTTTGCGAGGTATCATTTAAGCAAGTTGAGAAGTAATTCCAGCCAACAATACCGGTCATGTAAAACAGCACCTGTGGTATGCCGTCGGTAGGTATTCCGGCAATATTACCAAAAACTACCACAAACATAAGGGTGGTAAGCAAGGGTTGTATCACGAACCAAATTGGGCCAAGGATGGTTTGTTTGTACTTTGCCACGAAATCACGCCGAACAAACAGTCCGATAAGGTCACGGTATTGCCATAACTCTTTCAGGTTTACCTCAAAAAGGCTTCTTTTGGGTCTTAGCACCATGCTCCAATATCCTGGAGATTCTGTGGCACCATTCATTTTTTCAGCATTATCCATTTTTACGGGTTTAGTCAATTAACGTGCGTGTTTTTTCACAAAATCGGCATATGCATCGGCAATACCCTCTCGCAAAGGTATTTGAGGAGTAAAGCCTAAGGAGGTAAGTAGCGACACATCAAGCAATTTTCGGGGTGTGCCATCGGGTTTGGTAGTGTCGAAAACTAATTCGCCTTCAAAGCCAACTACTTCTTTTACCAATAGGGCCAAGTCTTTGATCGAGATATCCTTTCCCCAACCAATATTTACAAATTGATTGCCATCATAGGTCTCCATCAGGTAAACACAAGCAGCGGCTAAATCATCCACATGCATAAACTCGCGTAAGGGAGAGCCTGTTCCCCAAATGGTTACATTGGGAAGTTTGTTCGTCTTTGCTTCATGGAACTTGCGGATAAGTGCTGGTAAAACATGCGAATTCTGCAAATCATAATTATCCTCAGGGCCATATAAGTTAGTTGGCATAGCGGCAATAAAGTTGGTTTTATACTGCAGGTTGTAGTTTTCACACATCTTTAAGCCGGCAATCTTTGCTATGGCGTAGGGCTCATTGGTATATTCAAGCTTATCGCTTAAAAGGTATTCTTCCTTAATGGGTTGCGGAGCATTCTTGGGATAAATGCAAGAACTACCTAAAAACAAAAGTTTTTTTACCCCTGAAAGATAGGCGTTGTGTATTATGTTGTTCTGGATGACCAGGTTTTCGTACAAAAAATCGGCTCTGTAGGTGTTATTGGCCACAATACCACCTACTTTGGCGGCGGCATCAAAAACATAATCAAACTTTTGTTCATCAAAAAAAGCTTTTACGGCTTGCTGATCCATCAAGTCCAACTGATAGTATTTGATGGCAGTGTGGGTTGTATTTGGCTTTCGATTACGGTAAACGCCAACCAGGTGCTCAAACCCATTACTTTGAAGCTTACGCAAGATGGCACTACCCACCATGCCGGTAGAGCCTGCAACAAATATCTTGGAATCTTTATTCATAGTAGCTTTGTATTTGGTAACCACCATCTTTCAGGTACTTGTCTTTTTTCATGAGTACAAGGTCTGATTCCATCATGTCTTTAACCAAATCGCGTAAACTATAACTAGCAACCCAGCCAAGCTTCTCCTTCGCTTTTGTAGGATCGCCAAGCAATAACTCAACTTCGGTAGGCCTAAAATACCTGGGATCAATTTTTACTACAACCTTACCTATCTCGAGTTGATATTCGGGATTGGAACAAGATTTTACCACTCCAATTTCATCTATTCCTTCTCCTTTAAATTCAACTTCGATGCCAACTTCTTCGAACGACATGCGAACAAACTCACGTACCTCGGTTGTAACGCCAGAGGCAATAACATAATCTTCGGGCTTTTCTTGCTGCAAAATCAGGTACATAGCCTTAACATAATCCTTGGCATGGCCCCAGTCGCGCTTGGCTGAAAGATTGCCCAAATGCAGCGTTTCTTGCATTCCTAAAGCAATTTGTGAGACAGCCATGGTTATTTTGCGGGTAACAAATGTCTCGCCTCTTATGGGTGATTCGTGATTAAACAGTATCCCATTACAGGCATACATATTATATGCTTCGCGATAGTTAACCATTATCCAGTAGGCATAAAGCTTTGCCACTGCATAAGGCGAACGAGGATAGAAAGGTGTGCGCTCTGATTGTGGAATTTCTTGCACCAATCCATATAATTCAGAGGTTGAGGCTTGGTAAATACGGGTCTTTTCGGTTAAATTCAGTAACCTAACAGCTTCTAACAGCCTCAGGGCACCTAGGGCATCCGCATTTCCGGTGTATTCAGCAGTATCGAAACTAACTTTTACATGCGACATGGCAGCCAGGTTGTAAATTTCATCGGGCTGGGTTTCTTGTACAATCCGAATCAAGTTTGTAGAATCGGTCATGTCGCCGTAATGAAGCACAAAATTTTTATTATCAACATGTGGATCTTGGTAAATGTGGTCAATCCTATTGGTGTTGAATAGTGATGCCCTACGTTTGATACCATGCACAATATATCCTTTTTTCAGGAGAAATTCTGACAAATAGGCGCCGTCCTGACCGGTTACGCCTGTTATTAAAGCCACTTTTTTACTCATACTACTTTGTATTAGAGGTTAATAATTATATTTTTCGCAACAAATCAATAATAATCCTTCTTGCTTTTATAGCCCAACGGATTGCAAAAAACTGTCGGGGTGCTTCTTCTCCATAAACAACAATGTCTCTAGCTTTTACCTTTAAGTTGGCATCGTTATAAACAATGCTTAAACGGGTTAGCTTGTTGTGAAGGGCATCGTTAATGGCATGTACCATTTCGCGTTTTCGTGTAAAATTGTGCCGAACCATGAAAATGCTAACATCTACAAACTTATTCAACAAAAAAGCATCGCCAAACAAGCCGATAGGAGGAGTATCCACCACCATATAATCGTAGCGTTTGCGAAGTTCGGCAAACATATTACGGGTTTTTACCGATTCGATTAGCTCATCAGGATTTGGTGGAACAGGGCCTGATAAGAGTATGTCAAGATTTTTGGTAAACGTCTTTTGAATCACTTGATCCAGTGTAAAGTTGTTGACCAAGTGCGAGGTGATGCCGATCGAATTATCGAGGTGAAACTCGGCAAGTGCGGTTTGGTTTCTAAAGTCGAACCCAAGAAAAATCGTGCGTTTTCCGGTGAGGGCATACACCGATGCGAAATTTATGGCAAAGAAAGTCTTTCCTTCTTCAGGAACCGAGGAAGTTACTAACACCACCTGCTCGCCTTTTTCAGGATCAAGCCCAAGCTTTATCCTGATAATGCGAAGCAATTCAGTAAAGTAAGAGCTAGGCGAACGCAGGACACCATCAAGCCGTTGCTCGTTTATATGGGCTAGTGTACCGGCAATGGGCACATCGGTGTTGGCAACAATATCTTCGAGGGCCATCACGCGGTTGTTTAAGAAAACAATAAGGAAGAGGAATACCGCAGGAAGTAAAATAGCCCAAATGATAGCATTCATGTAAGCCGATTTAGGTTTTGGGGCTATGTTAGAAATACCCGTATCTCCTGCATAATCAACAATTTCATGATCAGGTGTATTGGCGGCTCTTTGTATTTCAACTTCTGACTTCCTTCGTAATAAAAAGTCATACAAATCGTTAATTATTTGAAACTTACGCTCTATCATCAGGTATTCACGCTCGATACTTGGCAGTTTTTGAAACTCATCGTTTAAATTCCAAAGTCGTTCATCTGTATTTTCTACCTTTTTTTGCGTGGTTTCAATAGTGCTTCGCATGCTTTCAACCAATTGCACCTTCATATTTGCTATATCTTTCTCAAGAATCTGTATATAAGGGTTTTGCCGTGTTGAATTGGCCAATAGAGTGTTGCGTTCTTGTATGCTAAGCGACAATTTTCCAACCAAAGCATTAAACATTGGCAGGTTAACACCCATTGATGAGGGCATCACGATATTTTCAAAGTCTTCGCGATCTTTTACATAGTTAAGTAGATAGGTATAGTACTCAAGGTCTATCAACAAATTCTTTTTGTCTTTTGACTCTGTGTCAAGGTTTTTAAGCAGGCTACCTATTTTCTCTTGAATAGTCATAAACTGGTGCAGCTTCCTAAAGTCTTCGCGTTCTTGCTCTGTTTGGTTGAGCTCTTGGCCAAATTGTTCGAGCTGGCGTTCGATAAATGCAATTGTATTTGTAAGAATTTGATTCTTTTTGTCGAGGTTGCTTTGCAAAAACTCTTTGGTTAGTTGATTCAAATAGTCCTTTTCTTTTTGCTTGTTGGCACCTGTGGTTTGAATTACCAACATCGATGTGTTGCGTTCAATATATACATTCGTTTTGCCCATATATTGGCCTGTAAGCCCGTTAACATCGTTAATTTGGAAGCCATATGTGTTGTTAATTAGCGCTTTAGGGTCGGTATCATCTTTCAAGCGAATGCTAAAATAGTATTTTTTTGATGAGATGACCTCTCCTATTGAGCACTTTCGGGGCACAGTAAACCCTTTAGCTGTTTCTGACCACAACTCAAATTCGGTTGGTGAAATAAATTTAATATTAATTTGTTGATAGCGTGGTTGATCATGTTCAGCGTCAAAATCAACTACAAAGGGCGAATCTTTGTAAATTTCGGTCCATGTATATTCTCCTTTTAAAAAATATGAAACCTCAAAATCAAGTTTGCTAATAATTTTTTTTATTTGGGCAAACGATTTCAATAAAGCAATTTGATTATCGATAAGTTTTGAGTTAAGAAACAAAGGAGATGAAGAAATGGAGCCCTTCTCTTGCAATACAGAGGTATTGCTTTTATCTTCGATGAGTACACTAGTCTTTAAGCTGTAAACGGGAACAATATATTTGTTCTTGTTTTGTGCAAAATAAAAAGCAATTGCCAAGGCTATTACAAATAAATACCAATTGCTAGCGTACTTTTTTAAGATACGTTTAACGTCAACTTCTGATTTTACTGAATTTACGGCTTTTCCCATATTAATTACTTGTTGGGCTGAGCTGTTGCATCAGCAGGATAAAGGTTAATGTAGTAGTCATAAGGGTGGTTAACAGCGAAAGGGAAAACGTGGGGGTTAGTCCAACAGATTTTGAACGCATGGGTTCCACATATACCACATCGTTCGGAAATAAGTAAAACATGTTATCGCTAATAAGCTTGCCACTTGTAACATCTACAAGAAAAACTTCTTTTTTATCGCCATTAATTCGAAAAACCTTAACTTCCTTTCTACGAGCATATTCTGATAATCCTCCGGCTAAGGTCAGGGCTTCGAGTATGGTAATCTTATTTTTCGTCATATTATATAAACCCTCTTTATTCACCTCGCCTATTATGTTTATATAATTGTTTATCAACTTGACATCTACGCGTATTCGTTCTCCAAGTATAATTTTGGCAGCCTTTTTAACCGTATCATGGGCTTCCCTAACGGTTAATCCGCCTAATTTTATAAGCCCAAGGTAAGGAAACATAATTGTACTATCATCGGCTACGTGATAGCCCAACAAGGCTTGGTTGCCGGCATCAAGAAAGTTTAGCCCCGAAACGGGCTCCATAAAACTGGAGATGGTTTTCTCAAGGGTTGAAACATTAATATAGAGGTAATCATTGGTTTGAATCCTATACTCCGTCATCACACCTGAATCGGATACAAATTTATTGGCATACACGCTATCATTTATCTTATCGTACTGCATAATAAGCAGTTTCTTCTGTGGAATGCATGAAGAAACTAAAACTACCACTATCATCAGACCTAGGAAGTGATGTGAAAAGAAAGCAGGTATAAAACGAAAGTGCTTCATTAGTGATGTATATTTTGACTAACAAATATAGAGAATAAACCACGAAAAGCAACATCTCGCAGTTGTTTTAGCTAAAAAATTCCAGATAAAACACAGCAGATTGCTAGCCAGGACGCGAAACAAGCCGTACTGCTAGTTGTAAAATATTAATATACAAAGATTTAAACCTAAAGCCAAAACACTAATTCGTCAAATTATTTTTTCGCCACCACAAATCAAAGGCCAAATTTATTAACATGCAGCAGCACATCTAGCCTGTTGAGTGGTTTAACAAGGTAACCCTTAAAGTTTTCATTCATTATGCGTTCTGCCCAGCTATCATGTGTATGGGCGGTTTGGGCTATAAAGGGCACATTGCGGTATTCTGGCCATTTTTTCTCGATCTCGGTTTTTAGCAAGACCCCGTTCCATGGTTCGGGCAGGCCAATATCCATTAACACTAGGTTATATACAACGCCTTGATTGTATTGCATTTCGATAATATTCAACGCCTCGTTGCCCGAAAATGCGGTGGTTACATTTACTAAATCGCCCAAATACAACCCTAAAATAAGCGCATTAATCTTATCATCCTCAACTATAAGTATTTTAAGCGATTTGTGTTTTATCTCTGCTTCAACTCTTGCTTCGGTTTCATCGGGATGGCCCACTGACTGTTTTGAGAATGATATTATTGCTATTTCGCCTAGCTGTGGCGAAGTTTGAAATTGTATTTTCCCTTCCAGAACATTTAAATTACGCAACAGAGTCCTAATATCAGGATATGCATCCAAAATTGGGTTACTGGTTTCATACAATGGTCGCGTTTGCTCTCGGCGAATGAAATTAATGACCTGTTGGGGAATGTCCATTCCAATGTTGTCAACTTTTATTGACAAACGTTCAGGGCTGTTTTCTTCGACAACCTCTATGGTAACTTGAGGATTGCGCGTATAAAGCAAAGCCTTTTCAACAATAAAATGCAGCACTTTATAAAGTCTGGCCTCGTCGGTTACAAGTTTATAGTTGCCAACACGCTCAATTATTAAAGGTACACTTAGCTCAAGTGCTTGTGGTTCAAGAATAATTTTAACCTTTTGAAGCACGGTTGCCAAGTCAACAGTTGTGAGGTTCATCTGACCAACATCATCTTGAATTTCAGAACCTTGCTTATCAAGGATGGATTTCAATCTTTTGCTGTTTTTCAAAATACCCTCTACAAAGCCTTTTATCCGTTTCTCGTTGGCTATCGTTTCCTCTTTAAGCATGATAGACCCGAAACCCATAATACCATTTAGTGCTGTTCGCACATCGTGTTGTTGATCGATGGTCCAATAATGCTGAACCTGTGGTTTGGGCTCGGTGGGCAAAACTGACTGAGGTTTCGATTTGGGTTCTGATACAGCGGGTTGTTCCGTTTGTTCAGGGTTGCTAATGATTCGCTCTTTAGCAGAACCCAAAAACTTTTGGCCTTCTATTTCTTTAAAATCGAGGCTAACTGGCACTAGATAGCTTGATGAATCTATCATAAACAGATCTTCCGAAAACTCTCGTAATTGCCTAACATCTAATGGGTTGTTGCCCGACTTCAGTGCTAAGAACACATTTCGAATATGAACTTCGGCAAGATCGGCTTCCGAATATCCGCTAAAAGCCTCAAATGCAGGATTAAAAAGCATTATTTCGCCATCAAAATCAACCAAAACCACAGCGTCTGGTCTCAGGTCAATTAACGACCTATAGTATTGCCTGTTTGCAAGTTGCTTTTTAGGGCGTCTATCCTTATTTACAAATCCCGATAAAATGGTTTTTCCCTCCAGATAATTATGAAAAAATGGTTTACATGAATTGCCAGATGTGCAAATATAATCAAACTTTAAGATACGGCTACAAACAAAGTGGCTTTTTTACCTTTGGCAGGGTCTGTTTGTGCCAATAAACGTTTGTTAACCTGTAGTTTGGTCTTGATTGAGCCGAGCAATGACCTTGTTTATTTGATAGCTGAAGTTGTCCCAGTGCAAGACTTGCTCAAAGAAATTGCGCGTCGAGATTCGCATTTCCTCATAACTTTCGCGCTTAAAGAAAACGTTCTCAATTGATTTGGCAAAGTCTTCGCCAGTAGCCGTTAAAGGTAGCTTAAAACCATTAACCCCATCTTTTACCACCGACCCAATTCCACCGGTATCGGTAGTAACAATTGGCAAGGCATATGCGCTTGCTTCGGCAAACACCATCCCATAACACTCTGCTCGGGTGGGTAATATGAAAAAATGATGGGTCAACATCATTTGGTGGAACTTGTAGTTTTCTTCTGGAATGTTTTTATTAATGTATGGTATTTCTTCCATATCGGGGTCGTTTAATCCATTGGGGATAGGGCAACCGCAAATTGACAGTTTAACGTTGTAACCTTGGTTCTTTAGATATTTAAAGGCCTCATAGGCAATGAAACCGCCTTTTCGTTCCCATTCAACCCCAACAAACAAAAGCTTACACACATCCCTGGTTTTAGGTGCAAGCACATCTTCGCGTAAAGGAATGCTATCGAGGTTTGGGCCCCATTGAACAACCTGCACTTTTTGGGGTGAAATGTTATAATCATTAACGGCTGAGTTGGCAGCCCAATCTGACGAAAACAGACACATGGAAGCTCTGTTAAGGGCAAGGCTTTCAATTTTATTCCCTTCCCAAACTGATAAAGCCGAGAATCCAGAAAACCACTCGTAATAATTATACAGCCCTTTAAAGGTGGTATCGGTAAAATAAACAATTGGTATTGAAATGTTTAACAAGGCTACTTCGGTTGATGCCCTTGGAGCGAATACGATGTCGAAATTGCTGGAAGGAATACGTTTCTTGAATGCACGTGCGTATAGAAATGCCAACAAATAGCTGTGGTCGAGGTTGTAGCGAAAAGGTAGCAGCTTAATAAACCGCCCTAGATAAGAAGACAAAATCCGACGGGTGTTTACTGGGCCTAAAATCTCAACTACTTCAAAGGTTTTCTTTAGCGATATGTACATCGAGTACGATACACCCGACATTTTCCTTCGGTTTGTGGGGTCGAAAGAAGACAAAAACAGTATTTTATATGGATACTTATCAGCCATTAACGCATGCAGAATTTGAGGCTAAAGATACTACAAGTTGATGATTTCAAAAAAAACGCTTGCATTTAGGTGGATAAATCCAGGTATAAACTGGTTATTGTTCATTCAGAATCCATTCCACGATAGTTACAACCTTCTTATAATCACGGATAATGCTATGATGACTTCCTTCAATGAGCCTTAAGCGCGTTTTTATTTCACTATACTCCTGCCATCCTAGCAAGGGTTCATCAGATACGCTATGCGATGACTTTATTAATATGATTTCGGCCTTACCATCAGATTTATAGCTCTTTGCAGCTTTTCGCCATGAACGCAAGATAACAGAATTGCGGTATTTTAATGGGATGGGCTTTCCTGCCAATCTACAAACAGCTTTTACTGCAATACCAGCTAAATACACACGCTTGAACACAAACACTTTTGGCGCAAACACTTTTTTCCATAAATGAGGGGCCAACGTATCAACAATAATTGCTCGGTGGAGGATACAAGCCTTTGATTGCATTTGAATTGCCATTTCTAAGGCAACCAGCCCTCCAAAAGAAAAACCTGCTAAAACTATGCACTGGTTTGGCAATTCTTGGTTAAGCAAATCAAGGTAATGTGCTGCCAAGCTTTCCACAGTTTTTAGCTTAATAGGCTCACCATCCGATCCTTGTGGTATAATGGTATAAACTGGCCGATCCTCCTCAACCAAAGAGGGCATATACTTATTTGCGGCATCAAAATATATTGTAACCAAGGGAGGCAGGCCTTTACCCTGCTTTAAACAAACTAGCTCATGCTGATTTTTGGTTGACAAGTCCTCATTTTGCAATTTCGCAAGTTGCTCTTCAACAAAGCGCGCAAGGCTAATAATGGATGGGTTTTGATACAAAGCCCCAATAGTTAACTGAATGCCAAAAAGTTGACTTGTTTTGGATACGACTGATAACGCCAATAGCGAGTCGCCTCCTTGATGGAAAAAACTTTCGCTTAGCCTACAGCTTGGCAATTTCAACACCTGCTCAAATAGTTCCTTAAGAGCTATTTGGGTTGGTGTAATAGCAATTCTCTCAGAATCGTTCCCCGTTTGCAGATTTGGCAAAGGCAACGAAGCATAATCAATCTTCATATGCCGCGTTAACGGGAAAGCCTCTAGAAACACAAAGGCTGATGGAAGCATATAGTCAGGCAATCCTTTTTTGATAGACTCACGTAAGCCTCGCTCATCAATGCTCGTGTGGGTATGAGGAATAACATAGGCTACCAACCGCTCAGCATTATGCAACTGCTTAACTAGGGTTAAGCAATCTTTTACCGGATTCAAAGATCGTATTGCATCATTAACTTCTTTTAAATCAATCCTGAATCCGCGAATCTTTACTTGCGAATCAATCCTACCCTTAAACAATAGGTTGCCGTTAGGCTCAATTACTACCCTATCGCCTGTTACATAAAGCTTTTTATTGTAAATGCCTGAAAACGTATCGGGTATAAAGCGTTGCAAAGTTAGTTCTGGATCATTCAAATAGCCCATGGCCACTTGTGGCCCTCCTAACACCAATTGCCCTTCAATGCCTTGTGGAACAAGATTATAAAAACGATCAGTGACCCATGCCGTGGTTTCGCCTAGTTGCTTGCCAATCGGGAATTCAGCGTTAAACTCAATTTCATCCAAATAACAGGTAGTTGCCACAACAGTTGCCTCGGTTGGACCATATGTATTAATTAAGCGTGGATGCTTGCCAAAATAGTCTAAGTAGTTCTGCGTGGTTTCCGCATCTGCTTTTTCGCCTCCGATTATAACCAAGCGGAGTGCGTTGTGAAAGCTTAAACGATCCGCTAGCATGGCAGCAACAACTTGCTTCCAAAAAGCTGTTGGCAAGTCAAGAACAGTAATTTGCTTTGCGTTAACTTCTGCCACAAAACCTTCAATTGAACTAATCATGGTTTCATTCCGAACCACAAGGCTTGCTCCAGCACAAAGTGCACAATAAATCTCTTCAACAGCTGCATCAAAAGTGGGTGATGCAAATTGCAAAACCCGATCGTTTGATGTTACCTCGTACCGCTCAACAGCACCTAACACAAATGCTGACAATGAGTTATGTGAAACCTGTACGCCTTTCGGCTTACCAGTTGAGCCAGATGTGTAAATAACATAGGCTGGGGTATCCAATTCAATTTTAGGTAAGCTTCCTTTGTTTACATGCAGCAACGAAAAGTCAATCTGCTCAATATCAAGAAATAGGTGTTCAGGTAAATCCTTTGCCACGGAAGTAGGGCCAAAACAGAGAATGTACTCCACCTTGGCTTCCTCAATTATGGCAGCAATCCGACCGATTGGATAGCTGATATCCAAGGGTAAATACGAAGCCCCGGACTTCAACACACCTATCATAGCAACAATATTCCAATTTGAGCGCTCCATCATTATTCCAACTACCGCCTTTGGCCCAACATTCCGAACCAGAAGCTCAAAAGCAATTCCATCCGATTGGTTATCAATGTCGCGATAAGTGTAAGCCTGATTCCCAAATTCAAGAGCAATTTGAGAAGGGTTTAATTTCAACTGTTGTTGCATGAGTTCAATAACAGTTGGCTTATGTTTTGAACCAATTCCCGATAAAGTGTTTTTAATCACTGAGTTTCGTTCATCAGGTAATAGGAGTTGTAAGTTTTTAACCAATAGATCTGCCGAAAAAGCTTGTAACAAAAAATTCTCGAAATGTGCTGCCAAATACGAGGCCGAAAACGGGCCTTGATGAAAACTCGAGCGAAATACAACTTGAGCGGTTTCTAAATTAATGTGAATCAGCAGACCAAGTGCATCAAAACAAAAATAATCAGGCAAATCATTGCCACACGTAATGGCTATAGAACTGGCATAAAAATGCTTACCAACTATTGGCTTTTTCAACTCGGGATGCCTCGCAAACAAATCAATAAAAAAGCTGCCTTTCTGTTTATAACCCTCTATTACATGAACAACGGTTTCGAGTTGATTCAAAACCGTTGCATTGGGGTTAAACCCAATCTTAACCGGGATAAAGTCGGATGTAAGGCAAGTTGATTGTTTTTCAAAACAAACACATAGGTTTAGCTCATCAACATCAACCCATCGGGCTAAAAACAAAGAGACTGCTGCTAGAATTGTTTCATCAAAATGGCTCCACAACTTTTGTTGAGGTTTAACAATCGGTATTATTTTATCGAAGGTTGTTGAATGGGTTTTAAATAAACGCCCATCATTTGAAAGAGGTTGTTGATTAGGTGTTAATATATCCACAGGTTTAAAATCCAATAATTCATTCAACCAAAAGATTTCGTTCTTAAATACTTGGGAAACTATTTTTTCATCAATAAATTTCCCATAAGGTTTAAATTGATATCCTGAAGAAATGCTGTGTTTTTTTGCAAAATCCACTAAATCAATAGTTGAACCAAAAGCGTCTAGGAGTGCAGTAATAAGGATAATGTTTGTGTTAGTTGAAATACTTATGCCCCTATCATCCACGCTAAGAATTTGCCCAGCGGGTAATTTTGATTGTTCCGAAAACAACGTTATCTGAGGAACCAAATATAAAGAATTGCCAATTATTAGCCTTGGCAAACCAAAATCATTGTAAATAGCATCACCATATTCGGTCGATTTGCAAAGACTGTAAATCGTATGAGCATCAACATCAAACAAAAGCTCACAAAATCTATTAGGCCTTAATGCCCTCCCAAAATAAGAGCGTTGGCTTAATTCTTGTGCTGTTAGCGTCAGGTTGTTTTGCTCAATATTAATTAATAGTTTTTCAAATGATTGTATGGCTAAATCAAAGCATTTCAAATTGAGCGAAAATGCTGATTCGTTCGGCTCGATATCACAAGGCATTGATTGGCAAATATGCCCAGCATCAATAGAATTGGTGATAAAATGCCAACTTACACCATGTTGTTGTTCCTTATTGTAGATGCTCCAATTGCTTGCATACAAACCTGCATATTTGGGCAAAAGAGAATTGTGATAATTAATAAATAAAGCCTTGTTTGAATTAATTACCGAAGAAGGAATAATCCAATCATTATTAATGCTAAATAACACTTTTGCTTGTGAGTCATCAAGAATGGTTTTTAAATTAGAAATAGAGCTTGTAAAATCAAGTTTGCGTTCAAGAGCCCAGTTTTGTAAAGCTGGGTCATTACTAATTATTCTTGCAATATCCCAGTTTCTATTAATAAGAATTTCAGCACATTGCTGCAAAATAGCTCCTTCGCCAACCAAAATAGCCGAATTCGTTCTTTTTAAATCTGCTTCAATGCGAATTTGACTAATTGGTTCTTTAGGATTTTGAATTAAAATTTCTACAATTAAGTTAAATGCATTTATGAGATCTCCGATTTCTTGCTTTGAGAAAACTGCAGTAGGGTATTCAAGCCAACAATCTAAACTTAAATCTTCTTTTTGATCAACATTCATGGTCAGCAACGCCTTTGCTGTATGGTTGCCAACATCAGTGTGCTTAATTCCAATACTGCTGGCCTCGTTTAAAGGAATTTGCCAGTTTTGCATTACAAACATGGTTTGATACAATAGGCTTTGGCCTTGAGTTATGGAATACCCAAGTTTAGTAACCAATTGGCCATATGGGAACATGGCATGGCTGTAAGCATCTTTACATGTTTTATCAACTTGATGGATAAATTCTTGAAATGTAACCCCTTCATCAATTCTTATCCTAATTGCCAACATATTGGTAAGGTATCCAATTAATTGGTCGAAAGGTGGTTGTGTCCTGTTTGCAAATGGGGTGGTTGTAATATGATCTTTATGACCTGTAAGGTGTTCTAATAGAATAAAATAGCACGATAATAAAACAACATATAAGCTTGTGCTTTCATGTTTAGCGAGCTCCATCAGATTTTCTGCAAGCTTTGAAGGAATACTCCACCAAACCCGATTTCCTTTTCCGTAATCAAGTGATGCTGGGTTATAACCGCTAAGCTTATACGGTTTTGGCAAATTTTTGAGCTTTGTCTCCCAATATGCCAATTCATAATCCCAAGCCCCGTTTTTTAGCTGATCTTGTTGCCAGACTGCAAAATCAATAACACCAAGTTTGGCATTATGTGATTGGGGTAACCCCTCACTTTCAATGTGTTGATAGTTTTGCATCAATTGTGCCAAAAATATTCCCGTTGACCAGCCATCGAACAAAAGATGATGAATCAAAAAATAGAGGTTATGCGTTTGCTTAGTTCTTTTAATCAGTACAAACTTCCACAAAGGAGGCTGGGTCAAATCTATTTCTGTTCGTCCAAAACCATCTTCAAAATCCCGTATGAACTCACTGTTTTTATTCGAAAAATCATAAAAGGGCAAAATAAGCTGGATGTCAGCTTCAACAAATTGTTTAGGAAAAGATTCAATAGTTGTAAAGCCCGTTCTAAAGCTCTCATGAGCTTGTATGATTTGCTGAAGTGCCAACCTCAATGTTTCGATGTTAAGATTGCCATTCAGTTCAATCCTAAAAACGATGTTATGCAAAAGTTTGCTTTGGTAATACGCATGCAATACATACAATTCATGCTGTGAGCCCGATAAGTCGAAATGAACACCCAGCCTATTCCCTAAGGGCTTAAAATCAATTGGTTTTGATTTAGTAAATTGAGACTCAAGGTCAATTAGGTTCGCTATAGCGTTCAAAGAGCTATCAGCATAAAAATCCTTTACTTGAAGATGCTTTTCAAACTCCTGATGAATGCGCAGCATCAAAATCATAGCTTTTATTGAATCGCCGCCCAATTCAAAGAAACTGCTTTTGGGGTCGATGTCTGTCGTTTTCAAGATTTCAGCATAGATATCGGTCAATCGCTCTCTGGAATTACCCTCAAGACTTGCTTTTAAAACCGTTTGTTTAGGAGGAATGAGCG
>CAZKHA010000080.1:0-14902 GCA_964552325.1 uncultured Bacteroidales bacterium | reverse complement strand
ATAAAGCTTTCTTCGGCATTCATGCTCATTCCCCAAGTGGCTTTGGCACCAAATTCCCCAATTTTGGCAGGGCTGCTGCCATCAAGGTTCATCCAATAGAGGCCGTTTTCAGCATAATCGGCGCTGCCGTCTAAGGCGTAAATGGTCGAATAGATTTTGCCAGCGTTTAAATCAAGTTCTATGGAAGTGCCATCCACATCGGCCACAAGCTTGGTAAGGCCTGTTCCATCAAGGTTTACCTTGAAAATGCCACCTGTATAGTCATACTTATCGTTTACAAAATAAATCTGTTGGGTGGCTGCATCATATGCCATATCGAGCGGGAACTGTGGCTCATTGCCATTGGTTTCCAAGAAAGGCGCTGGATTTGTTCCGTCGAGGTTGGCTTTCCAAATGCCTCCATCACGGCCCCAATAAATCTTGTCGCCAATCACTAAGATACCATGCGGATAATCAACGGCTTCTTGGCCTGCAACGGTAATATCAAGAATGGTTTCCTGACCCGTACCATCGGCTTTAAAGCGATTGATGGTTCCATTTTCATAGTCGGTAACATACACCATGGCATGGGCTGTGTCAACGGCCATTCCATAGGGCCTTCCTATTCCTGTGGCACTAAAAGCCTGGGGCTGAGGGTTGGGATTGTCGAGGTAAACCAAATATACATCACCCGGATTTCCACGTGTGGTAAAATACATAACATGCGTTTTTCCGGCTAAGGGGTCTTTTACATTAATCGAAACGGTTTTTGTTAAGGTGTTGTAATATAAATTATTTAGTCCAGTACAAGTTAAAGTTACATTGTAAATTCCTGGTTGTGTAAATTCTACGCTTGGATTCTCAAGTGTAGAGGTTTGGCCGTTTCCAAAATTCCAGCTAAATCCATTGGAATTCAGCGATTTATTGGTAAATGTTACCGTGCAAGGGTAATAGCCATCATTCGAGACTTCAAAGGTAAAATCGGCTTGAGTGCTGGCAGCAGGTTTTAAGATTTCTTCGGTCTTGGTGCATCCCCAATAGAGGCTCGAAAACACCAATATAACAAATAAATAGTTTAACGTTTTCATAGTCATCTAAGTTTAAAGAATTAGTAACCGGGGTTTTGTGTCATCAATTTATTGGTTTGCATTTCGCTTAAAGGAATGGGGAACAAGGTATGGTTTTGGTCAATGCCCAGTACTTCAGTAGCTTTTCCGGTGCGCACCAAATCATGCCAACGGTGGCCTTCAAAGGCAAATTCAGCACGGCACTCCTGCAAGAGAAGTTCAAGTGGCGTGTACGCAGAGGTGTTTTCAAGTGGTGATAAACCAGCCCTGCTCCTGAGCACATTCAAATTGGCCAAAACACCCGCAGTGTTTCCGGCTATAAGAGCGGCTTCGGCCTTTATGGCATAGAGTTCAGCGGTTCTTACTACATAAACCCGATCAGCTCCCGCGCTTAAATCGCGGTATTTGTTGCCATACACAAAATTGGAAGCATCGGTGGCAATAGAGGCTGTCTTGCGTAAATCACCTGCTTCGTAGCAATTGATAAGGCTTGCCGAAGGAGCAAATTCATACCTTCCAGTGAGCAGGCGAGGGTAAAAGTATTGAGCTATCACATTGCGGTCTTGTGCATTAAACGTAACTTCAAACAGCGACTCATTGTTGCCATCAGCTGACCACAGTGCGTCATAATTAGCAAGGAGTTCAGCACCTGAAACTATAACTTCATCGGCCATGGCGGATGCTTTTGCAGCTTCGGTAATTTTCAGGCTTTCGCTTGTTATATATGAGTTGTACAAGTAGGCCCTTGCCAACAATGCTTTTGCCGATTTTTGCGAAGCATAGCCTGCAGGCATATCACCAAGGTACGAAACTGCTTTTGTAAGGTCATCAATTACCACATTTATAACCTCTTGCTTTGATGAACGCGCTACGTTTACGTTCTCGAGGCCAACAGTGGCTTGCAGCTTTAAAGGTACCGATCCGTAAAAGCGCATGAGCTCAAAATGACATAAAGCCCTCACAAACAAACACTCACCCGAGGCTTGCTTTTTTTCGGCTTCGGCCATATCACCCACGTCAGCAATATGATCTAAAATGCTGTTGGCCCTGTTGATGGCATCATACGATGAAGCCCATAGCCCTTCAACAATGGCATTGTTGGTAGTAATGGATTTGCTGGTAAGCTGGCCATAGTCCAGGGTAGTGCCGGTCCAATCGAGGTTGTCGGCAGCTAAATCGCCAGCTACTGCGGCAAACCTACCATACAAGCCTGTTTGTTGCAGTGCATCATACATACCGTTTACAGCTCGTTCAATGCCTTTTTTTGAGTTCAGTGCTGTGTTGGCATCAATGCTTTGTGTTGGCTCTACATCAAGCATTTTGCTGCACGATACCAAAGCAAGTGAAATTAGTGAAATTAAAATATATTTTTTCATGACTATTTTCTTTTTAATGATTAAAAACCAAGGGTTAATCCAACCACAAACGAACGGGCCTGTGGATAAGTATAGAAGTCGGTACCAAGCCTTAGGGCATCGTTTCCAGCATAATTCACTTCAGGATCCATTCCGGTATAAGGCGTAAAAGTGTAAAGGTTTTGTACAGTTGCAAATGCCCTTAACGAACGCATATTAAGTTTACTAGCAATACGTTTAGGAAGTTTGTAACCCAAAGTAATGTTTTTGACTTTTAGGTACGAGCCGTCCTCAATAAAACGTGATGAGGCATAAGTGTCTCCAGCCAATGGAATATTGGTTATATCACCCGGTTTGGTCCAATGAGTCAAAACGGTAGTCAATTGGTTATCAATTCCCGTAACTTGTTCGGCATAAATTCGCATACCATTAAAAATATCATTACCAATGCTATAGGTTAGTAGTATGCTTAAATCGAATGAGTTTAAAGTAAAAGTATTGTTTATGCCTCCATAAAAATCAGGGTTTGGATCTCCAATTTTCATTCGATCATCATTGGTGAGCTGTCCATCTTTGTTGATATCTTCATAAACGAGGCTTCCTGTAGTTGGGTCAACACCAAGCCAGTTGTAACCATAAAAAATACCAATAGGTTCGCCTTCCATCACGCGGTTGCCACCACGTCCAATATCATCAATCGGTTGGCCATCATAAAGTTTAGTAACCTTGTTGCGATTGAGCGAAATATTAAAACTGGTTTCCCATTTTAAAGTATTGTTTAAGTTAATGCTAGTCAAAGTTAGCTCAACGCCTTTGTTCTCTAGTTCGCCAATATTACTGTAAATACCTGTATAGCCCGAAGAAGAGGGCAAAGGCCTGAATAGCAGTAGGTCTTTCGTATTATTCATGTAAAAATCGGCTGTTAGCGTAATGCGATCAGCAAATAACCCCAGGTCAAAACCAAACCCTATTTGTTGGGTGGTTTCCCATTTTAGGTCAGGGTTAGGTAATTGCAATGGATAAATGCCTGAAGAACCGCCATAGTTAGAACCACCGCCATAAAGGCTCAAGGAAGAGAAATCGGGAATACCATCGTTACCTGTTTTACCGATGCTTGCCCTTATTTTTAATTCGCTAATACTGCTAACACTTTTCATAAACTCTTCTTGTTGGATACGCCAGCCTGCCGAAAGGGCAGGGAAGAATCCATAACGGTTGTTTTCGCCAAATTTAGAGGAGCCATCATAGCGAGCAGTAAAGTTTAGCAAGTATTTGCGGCTAAAATCATACTTGGCTTGACCAAAAACTGAATTCATTCCACGGTTGCTTGCCGAAGCACTGGCTGCGCGAATGGTACCCGCCGAAGCAATGTATTGAAATTGTTCGTTCGGGAAATCAATGGCTTCGATATACGAGCTTCTAACAGCATACTTCTCAAAGCTGTAACCTGCCAACAAATCAAGGTTGTGCTTTTCATTCAGGGTTTTGGCGTATTGCAAAACATTGTTGCTTACAATGTTGCTTACCCTCGTTGTTCCTTCAATGCCTAAACCATTGTATTTGGCGCCTTGCCGTGTGGTAGTTGGGTCGTAGGAGTGTTCGCGCAGGTTGTACACATCAGCGCCAAGTTTTGTATTGAAGGTCAAGCCTTCCAAAATCTTTACATCTAAATACACATTGCCATTAAACCGGTCAGTATAGGCTTTGTTGGTGGCTTCGTTGGCAATGGCCAAAGGGTTGGCATAAGGCCCCGTTTCATCATAATTTCCATTCTCGTCGTACACCGGATATATAGGAGGCATTGCCATGGCATTGGTCAAAGGGCCGTTGATAGATTGATCTCCCTCAACTCTTGAGTTATCAGAATAGGATAAAGCCACATTGCCTCCGATAGTAAAGCGGTTGTTTATTGAATGGTCCAGATTTATACGGCCATTGTAACGTTTGTAATCGGTTCCAATTACAATACCGTTTTGTCCATAGAAATTTCCTGAAATGAAGAATTTGGTTTTTTGATCGCCCCCACTGATGGATAACTCGGTATTCATGGTGGGCGCCGTGCGGAACACTTCACGCAACCAATCAGTATCAATGCCTTGAATATTTGTTCCTTTAAATTCATTGTACTCTGCTGCATTCATCAGCTTGGGTTTACGTTCCCATGGGAATTGTTGCACACCAAAGCTCATCGATAAATCCACATCCGTACGTTTAATGCTGCCTCGTTTAGTGCTTATTAAAATTACACCATTCGATCCGCGCGAACCATAAATAGCTGTGGCTGAAGCATCCTTTAAGACGGTGACACTTTCAATATCTGATGGATTTAGATCCGATAAAGCATCAATGCCTTGACCGCTAAAGCTTACTTGTGAATAATTGCCGGTTACCACAGGAATTCCATCAATTACAATTAGTGGTTGGTTGCCTGCATTTATTGAACTCCCGCCTCGTAATTTCATGGTCATTTGTGCCCCAGGTGTTCCAGAGTTTTGGGTAATTAACACCCCCGAAGCCTTGCCTTGCATTACCCCTTCGAGGGTACGTAAGGGGGTGTTTTTAATTTCTTCGCTTTTTACAACACCCAACGAACCCGTGATGAGCTTACGGCTATTGGTGCTGTAACCGGTTACCACCACTTCTCCGAGGTCAATTTTCTCATCTTCAAGCTGTACACTAATATTGGTTTTGCCATTTAAAGGAATTTCTAGCTTTTTCATGCCTACCATGCTAAACTGTAGGGTGGCCGTGGTGGATGCGGTTAGTTTGAAATTTCCGTCAAGGTCAGTAGTGGTTCCGCGCATGGTACCTTTTATAAGTACCGAAACACCTGGGATGGGGCTTCCATCACCTGTTGCGCTTACTTTGCCTGTGATAGTTGTTTCCTGCGCCATTACGAAGCAAGGAAAAAACAAACCCAGCAATAGTATCCAAAAGAATCTGTTCATAAGTAGGTTATTTAGTAGTTAGTTATATGTGCTTATTTTTTAATAATTTCAATGCTTACAGGTTCAATATCACAGCGTACGCGCCAAACGGTGTAATGGTCACCATCATCGGGCAGGGCCGTATAAAAACCTTTGGTATCGGGTGTCTTTGAAAAAATTAACCTGAATGCTTTGTTTTGGTTTATAAAAGTATAGTTTTCTACTTTTTGGTTTGTATAATTGTCAATCAGGCTATACGTCAGTAAATCGTGAACAGTGCTCGAAAAACTGCTCATGGCCCCCGAAAGCATCTCTTGGCGAATATTGTCGGAGTCCTCGCCATTAGCAGGTTTTTTCAATGGTTGTGGTTGTAGTTCCATGTTGTTTAGCGAAAGTTTGTCGCCATTCTCCAATAGGCTAACCTCAACATTAGTAAAGGAATAACCCTCACTTGAGCGTGAAGATTGTGCTTTTCTTACATCAATAATGCTCACACCCGCAGCGCCAACTACTTCTACCGTCCGAGTTGTTCTATCAACAAACAGCCCGGTATTTTCATCTATCCCAAATCCAAGCGGGTATTTTTCACGGTTTTCCCAATTAGCTACAATCAATCTTCCCAAACGTGCTTTTCGGTCAAAATGCTGGTCGATTATTCCATCTGTAAAAAACCCACATCCTTTGGTAAGTAACAATATTCCAGAGGCTTCTTCGGCCTGTGTCCGGTATTGGTCAGTTGATCCAAGGCTTAACGCCCCTATGCTGCTTCCACCACCAATCATCACTTCACTTTGAATAGCAGCACCTGCGCTGCTTCCCCCAATAATTCCGCCTTTGTCCAATACAGCCAACAGGGCTTTAAAGGCTTTGGTTTCATTACCTTCTGGTTTTAGAACGCGCATTGTCCGCATTTGATCACCACCGGTAAACCACACAAAATCAGCATTTTTAATCATGTTTACAACGCTGGTCTCGTTGCCGTTGGTTGCCCAAGTGCTTTCATTCACATCTTTCGTATCTTCATCATCTTCGGTGGCTAAAGGCACAATAGCGCAGTTGGCTCGTTTTGCGCCATACCGTTCGCAGGCATTTATAAAGGCTTCCGCACTCGAAACAGGTGATCCGCTTGCTGAGGGGATAATGGCTATCTTGGCATTTTGAGCGCCTCCAGCCGTGCTGAGCATGCGTTCGTACACAAGCTTGTTTTCATCGGCTAGGGCCCCACCCACTATCATTAGGTAACCTTTTGAAGCTTGCGCCCATAGTAAGGTAGTGCTGAGAATCAAAAGTGTAAATGGAATAAATCGCTTCATAATTTAATTTAAGATAATTTTAAAACTTCGTTTTATTGAGTCCTTTTGAATGTGCGCTAAATAAATACCATTTTTCAAGTACGACAAATCAAGTATTTCTTCGGGTTTTCTTAGGATGCAGTTCATGACTTGACGACCCGTAACATCATACAAGCAAAGTTGAAATGTGCTTGGTATCTTACATCTTATAACTAGTTTTTTATGATCTGTATAAGCAGTGTAAAGTTCATCTGGTACCAGCTCATTTTCAACACCTACGCTTGAACCTAGGCTTAAGGTATCGTCATCACCCAAGGCATAAAACAGCATTTGGTCAAAACCCGCTACCTGTCGCGGATTACCTGCTGCCCCTGTTGCTGTATGCTGACTTAGCCCACCTTTTAAGCCGTTGTTTATCAGTAGCATAACTGGTGCCTTTCCTTTTCCCCTAATATATGAGTTGTTTCCATTGTACGAATAAGCCATGTAATTATCGTTGGTCAACCAGATTCCATACCCTAAACTATACGTAACCATGGCGTAAGGTATTGCGGTGGATGTGTTTTCGTAATAATCAGAATTAGAAAATGTTTCGGGCATGATAACAGTATTTGGCAATAGGTTTAAGCCTTCCAAAAAAACTAGTTCACCGTAATAGGAAGCTCCAGATGTAGTGTAGTTTTCAATAACTTTTGCACCCGGCAGGCGGCTATCGGACCCTACAAAAGCTAAAACAGTACCTGGCACGCGTATTTTTTCATTTAGCAAATGCCCGTTTGGTGTTTCTAGGTAAGTGCTTAATTGGTTGATTGTATTGTTAATAAACAAGAATCCTTCGGATTGATTTATCGCCGAAGCTTCGTTGGCATCGTTGCCAGTGGCCGTTTGTAGAGGCAAAACTTGTAGGTTGGTGAGTCCAAGCGTTTGTAAATAGTCAACAAATTGGGTTACGGTGGTACTTATGGTTGAACAAATAGCCAGAATCTTTCTATTTGAGCCCGCTTTTATTGCAAAGGCCTCCAACATGTTTTTGTTGTACACATAAGAGTTGCTGCCTGAAGTAAATACATGAAGCTGTGCATTTTCGGCCGAAAGGGCCGGAGAAATATTTTGGGATAAGGTGGTTATGGTTGTAGCTCCGGTTATAAAGTTATACGTGCAGCCATGTAAGAGTTGCCATATGCTGATGGAATCGGCCTTAAGGTGCGTGTTGCTTTGCGAAAATTGGTGAGGTTCAGCTAATACCAGCGTAGCAGCTCCGGTTCCATAAATGGTTCCAAGCATGTTTTCATCCACGGTCATGCAAGTCATATCATCCAATCCGAATCCAATGGTTTTTTGGGAGTTTGCGATAGCCCTATTTGCCACAAAGCTTACCAAGCGGGCAAAGCGGCCTCGTTCGGCTACATGGGTATCAAATATATATGAAGGCATAAAATGGAAAAAATCATCCGAAAGTTTCATGTACTGGTTCAAAGGGTTTTCAATACATTCATCGGGATAAACAGTTCCGTTCTGGGCCGTGAAAACAGTTTCGGAAAGGATGTGCATACCGGCTGAGGTTCCTCCTATAGTTCCTCCTCTTACATATAAGGTATCCACTGCCCTTTGCAACCAGGTTCCTTTAAAGTTGGCGTAATAATCCCATTGGTCGCCACCAGCAAAAAAAATGAAACCATAGGTTATCAACGTATCATAAAGTGCAGGTTCATTGGCAAGTGTTTGTGAAGGGATGATGAAATCTTTTGCCGATTTAGCCCCACATTGGTTTATAAAATAGGGTACATATCCTGAACCATCGTTGCTAATAACTGCCACTCGTTTGCCTTGGGCCGCCCATGTATAAGCAGGGGTGCTCCAACCATTTTGGCTGTTTTTTTCATTTCCACCACCCGCTAGTAGCAAGCGCCCCTGACCAAATCCGTTGGTAAAAGATAATAGGAGAATAAGCGCAAGAACATGGCATCCAGCGTTTTTCATAATTGTTGAGCATTTATGCTAGCCTCCTGAAGGCTGTTAGGTAATTTTGGTTTTGCAAGGATACCAATTTTTTTTGATTGGTGGTTCGCAAAAAAGTACTTTTTTTGCATTTTATTACAATTCTCATAATAGTATATAGGTAGTTGGGCTGAGCCAATCGTCCTTGCTACTGCACCCGAAAATAATCAATAGCGATATTATGGCTTTACAATTGATAAAAAATGCTACTGTATATTCCCCTCATAAAATGGGGAAGTATGATGTGTTGATAGCTGAAGGCAAAATAGTGTACCTGGCAGAACAAATAGATTTACCTGAGCTTTCGGATGTGGTTGTAACCATGGCCGATGGAATGATAATGATACCCGGAATTATTGATGCCCATGTGCACATAGCCGGGGCTGGTGGCGAAGGTGGGCCCGCTTCACGAACGCCCGAGCTACAGTTAACCGATTATACCACCGCTGGCGTAACCACTGTGGTAGGCTGTTTAGGTACCGATGGCATAACACGAAGCGTTGAATCGGTTTTAATGCGGGCAAAAGGCCTTACAAATGAAGGTATTACTGCGTATATTTACACAGGTTCCTATCAGGTGCCCACCACCACAATCACCGGCGATGTTGCCCGCGATTTGAGCCTGATTCAGGAAGTTGTTGGCGTAGGTGAGGTGGCCATCTCCGATCACCGATCTTCTGTGCCATCGCTTAATGAGTTGATTCGAATAGCAGCACAGGCACGCGTGGGTGGCATGTTGGGAGGCAAAGCCGGCATAGTGAACTTGCATATGGGCGATGCACAAAACCCTTTTCAACCAATTCACGACGCAGTTGCCAACAGCCAACTATCTTATCGTCAGTTTCTTCCAACGCATTGCAACCGCAATTTCTGGATATTTGAAGATGCCTTAATCTATGGCAAAAAGGGGTATGTTGACATCACCACCAGCAGTTATCCCTATTATGCCGATGAAGAGGTAAAACCCTCAACGGCCTTGCGAAAGTTGCTGCAAGCCGGTGTTCCTCAAGAGCATATAACGTTTACGAGCGATGCGGGAGGCTCATTGCCAGGCTTTGACCCGATAAGCGGCGAACTTACCTCCATGGTTACGGCTACACCTCATGCAAATTTGCGTGAAATGGTAGATGCCGTTTTAAACGAAGGCATCCCTCTTGAGCAAGCTCTCTTACCCTTAACCCTTAATCCAGCCCGTATATTAAAACTGGCCAGCAAAGGACGCATAGAAGTGGGTTGTGATGCAGATTTGCTTTTGCTTAATCTTGATTTTAAGCTAATTAGTGTTATGGCTAAAGGGAAATGGTTCGTCATAGATGGCCAAGCTGTTGTTAAAGGAAGTTATGAACGATAAGATCAATTCTGTTCATAATATTAGTCGGTACAAATAATTGTATTGTATGAAAAGCTTTGGATGTGAATTGTTTAAAAGATTTTTTGATATATGTATTTATCAACATCCTTGGCTAAATTTCTGAAAGGTAGTAAGTTGAAAAGAAAAAATTGTATCTTAGCCGAAATTTTTATCCCTACACAGGCAACCAATCAACCAAGCTGTGTTAACTAACTTGATTACATGCAATGATTTCGGAGCAGGAACTGATTAAAGATTGCATCAAAGGCAAAAGCCGTGCGCTTGAGATCTTATTTGATCGCTATGCGCCCATGCTTTTAAGCGTTTGTATGCGATATGTTCCTCACAGGGCCGATGCTGAAGATATCCTTCAGGAAGGCTTTATCCGGATTCTGAACAGTATCGGTAAGTTTGAACCGCGCCATGCCGGCTCGTTCGAAGGCTGGATGAAGCGCATTATGGTGAATTTGTCGCTTAATTTCATCAGGGATAAAATGAAAACCCGTAACCTGATTGATATTGAACAGATTGGTGATGTTGGTCCTGAGGAAGACGACGCGCCTTTCAGCCCAGAATCACTGGGCGTATCAACAGATGAAATCCACTCCCTGATTGGCAATTTGCCAACCGGTTACCGTACCGTTTTCAATATGTATGTTTTTGAAGATTACAGCCACAAAGAAATTGCAGCCATGCTCAATTGTAGCGAAAGTACTTCTAAGACACAACTGTTGAAAGCTCGTAATCTGCTTAAAAAGAATATCCTAATGTTGAGCTCTAAAAATCGGCCTGTATCACCCAATGGAAAATAAACCTGCATTTGATACCTTTCTGGCAAGCAAGCTGAAGCAGCACCGCGTGGAACCATCACCCGATGCGAAAGCTTTATTCCTGCAAAGGGCTCAACGTGAAAAGGCCCTTCGCAGCAAACGGATTTTAAGGAATACCTTGTTTCTTGCCGCCGTGGCTGCTTGTATCATTGGCATCGTATGGATTTCAGGCTTATGGCCGTCCAACTATGCTCCGCAAACTATTCAACCGCTGGTTGTTGACTCATCCACCAGTCCTGCATCATCCGCTCAGCCATCTACGCCCAGCGCTTCTACCCAAGCACCACAAGCTGAACCCACTGCTAAAACATCTGCCAATACAAATAGCCTCTCCGATAACACCGATGTGAATAGCACTAGCAAACCAATAACCCAAACGAAATCAGTTTCCGTAGTAACAAAGGTTCAATCACCTGCAGTAAGCCTTGAAAATGAGCAGCAAACTCCGCAACCAACCACCAATTGGTCATCGCTATTGCATCCCATGCCTATCAATAAACCAACAGCATTTGCCATTAGCTCAACCTCAGCAATATCAACAATTGCCCCTCGAAAAAATTTGAAAGTTAAGACCTTTGTGCCTGACGAAGTCGTTTTAAAAGACTCGCTAAAGGAGGTTAAAATTGCTCCATACATCATCCCGCGCAGCAGCAAGCAGCTTTCCGTTGGGCTCCAATATACGCCCGAGTGGATGTTTAACACCGTTGACCAAAAAAGCAAATATGTGCATAACCTTGGGCTAGAGGCTTCGTACCGTATCGAACGCTATTCCATCCGCACGGGTATAGGGCTTTCAATTGCGCAAGGTGTTAGCGAGATTGCCTATGAATACCATAATTACCTCTCAACCTACAAACGGCTCGATTCCATAAAGTTTACCTTCGATGCACAAAACCATAAGGTAAACCCCGAATACTACCTAAGCGATCAAGATCTTTTTGATACTGCCAAGAGTACCAATGTTTCGTATATCGAAAAACGGTACACCTATTTGCAATTGCCCCTCATCTTGGGGTACGATGTGATACAATCGAAACGTACAACACTGGGCTTAAGGGCTGGCCCTATGTTATCTATCCTTATTCACGAAAAAGAATCGGATGATGCATACAACCCCGGAAAAGATTTAGTGTTGAACGTAAACAACCTTACCCCCGACCGTGTAAAAACCAACTGGCAGGCCGTTTTGGGCTTAAATGCTGGTTATCGATTCAATAGAATGTTTGGTTTTGAAATTGAACCACAATTCAAGTATTATTTTAACTCCGTTTACGAAAAGGCCAGTACCACCCAAAAGCCCTACTCTTTTGAAGTTCGTGCAGCCTTGCTGATTTCTTTAAGCAACTAATTTTATGAAGAGATATATCCTACTTTTATTTTTGTTACTACCAGCACTACTGATTAAAAGCCAGTATGTTGTAACTATAAGTGGCCAAATTCACGACAACAACAGCAGCCTGCCCGCGGCCAACCATCCCTTGGTTATTGCTGCAACCACTAGCAACTCCCAAGTTTACTTCAATAGCTTGGTTACCGACCTCAACGGCTTCTATTTTGACACCTTCCAAGTGCCCTCGGGCATAACGGGTACCGCTTTTGTAGTAACACCCGATTGCCAGTATTTTATTCATGATACCATCATGAGCTTTTCGGCAAGCAATTGCACCTTTAGCTGCAATTTTAGCATTTGCCTTAACCCACCAAGTGGCTGTTATGCCAGTTATACCTATAATTATGATACTGCCAATTCCTATTTGGTTCATTTCAACAATACATCAACAGGCGATTTTACAGATGTGAAATGGGATTTTGGCGATGGGCATTTTTCAAGCGAGTTGAATCCACAGCATATTTATACCCCAGGCACCTACCAAGCTTGTTTAAAGGTTTACAATGCCAACAATTCATGTTCCGATTCTATATGCCACGATATAGTTGTTGAACCCGGCTACGATTGCCAAAGCCAATTCAACTACCAACTTACTGGCTATTCAGGCCAGTTTAGCGCCGTTACAAACAGTCCTTACACTACCGAATATTTTTGGGATTTTGGAGGAGGCGTGCTAATGCAAGGCCAAACCATTAACTATAACTTTGAAGGCCCCGGTGATTATAACGTAACGCTGCGAACTGTTGATGCCTATAGCTGCGAGTGGATAACAAATCAAAGCATTCATGTTGCAGAAATTATAGAATGCACAGCTGATTATAATTACATTGTTGATCCGAGTGAATATACCTTGATGCATTTTGTTAACAATTCTTCGGCCAACAGTACCGATTATCTATGGGACTTTGGCGATGGGAATACATCAACCGTCCAAAACCCCTCTCACAACTATGCATCCAGTGGTACCTACACCGTATGCCTCGAAATTCGTGTAAATGAAGATTGTAGCGCAACCCAATGCCAGGAAGTTGTTATTGCACAAAACAACTACTTTGTTTTGGCTGGCCAGGTTTTTGCCAGCGGATTATTGGTGGATACGCTCGAAGTACATCTGTATCGCGAAAAAGATGGAATCGTTTCGATGGTAGATTCTGCAGCCATGGGCATGTGGGGCATCTATTATTTTTATGGCTTGCCCGCTGGTAATTATATGGTTAAAGCGGCACTGCATCCCAGTTCACAACATTACGGACAGTTTATGCCAACCTATACCGGCAACACCACCCTTTGGACAGCTGCCAACATACTTACCCTTGATCAGGATACCTACAATGCGGATATCAACTTGCTCAACAATCCCCAGCTTTTGGCAGGTAATGGCGGAATAACAGGCTCCATCTTTTACGATTTCAATCACGAGAATTTCTTAAGCATACCCGCCTACAATGTGGCCATCTACCTTTGCACACCCGATAACGATATCAAACGCTGCGCATTTAGCAACCAGGATGGCTTTTTTGAGTTTACCGATGTGCCTTTTGGCAATTATTCACTTACACCCGAAATTACGGGCAAATACGCCATCCCGCTTACCTTTGAACTCGATGAATCAAACGATTCAATCGCCGATATCAGCTTCACCATCAAAGATATGACCATAACTTACAGCATAGCCGAACGAGGCTCTGAGGTTGTTTCAGATATATCCGATGTATATCCCAATCCCGTTTCCGATGTGTTAACTGTTTCGTTAACTGGCAAATGCCCAGCAACCTTAGCCATCGGAATTAGCGATTTATGGGGCCGGCAGCTCATAACGGAGGATCGGGCAATAACACAAGGCCCAAATTCCCTCACCATCAATATGCACAAGCTCAGCCCAGGTGCGTATTTGCTGAGGCTTATCACACCCGACGGCTTTTCGCTTACCAGAAAAATTTTAAAAAAGTAAGATTTTTCCAGGCAACTCAGGCAACCATTGGTTGAACGAGGGTTTATAGAGGGTAATCGTTGCAATTGAGAGAGCAATCTTTCAAATAAAACGGATACACGTATTGTATAACCCCTAAAATCGAACCTATTTAACAATTCTACAATAACCTGGCCCTTTGGCCGCAACTCAGTGATGGCGAATTATCCAAGGTATATTTTTAGTGAGTGTGAAAAAGCGAAGTTGGAACAGCAAACCCTTCGCAACTAGTTAAAATCCTATTGTCTATGAGGCTTTGTTTTGGTTAATTCTGCTGCCCCCAATGCGTATGCTGAGGGGGTTTTTTATTTTTGGTTGTTGCCTAGCTGTTCAGGGCTGATTTTTTGGGCGTGCCCCTGCGGGTCGGGCTATCTGCTGCAAGTCCTCGCTCGTGCCTCGCTGCGGGCTTTCCGCTCCTATCCCTCACGCTGCAACAAACAGGGAACTAACTCCCAAAAGTGCAACGACTCACAAATAGACGACGCAAACATTGCCACATAAGCTTAATTGACAACTCCATAATCGAATCACCAAGTTGCTCGTTACTTTACCTCAGGAACAAAATCGGAGATTTACCATTGGCGGTGCAGAAACCATCATCATTTTATGTATTGGACTACGTGGATTACCAACAATATTTTTAAATTTTTTGAAAAATAATTGGTTAGGCAAACAAACTAATTACCTTTGAAGGCATAATAATAAAGGAATGCGTTCTCTAAAAATTGTCAGAGACTTTAAGCC
>CAZKHA010000079.1:0-14917 GCA_964552325.1 uncultured Bacteroidales bacterium | reverse complement strand
AATCGATCAACCGAATCCTCCGCCACTTTGGTTGCGTTCGCCGTGGGTAACTTTGGCGCATAAGAATTCGCGGTTCATACGGGCAATGTTCTCAACCGAAATATTCTTTGGACATTCGGCTTCGCAGGCAAACGTGTTGGTACAGTTGCCAAAGCCAAGTTCGTCCATCTTGGCAACCATAGCTTTAACGCGGCGTGCAGCTTCGGGTTGGCCTTGGGGCAATAAGGCAAATTGCGATACCTTGGCCGATACAAACAGCATGGCTGATGCATTCTTACAGGCAGCTACGCAGGCACCACATCCAATACAAGCCGCGGCGTCCATGGCCAAATCGGCGTTATCTTTGGGTATTGCAATGGCATTGCCATCGGGCACACCACCTGTTTTAACTGACACATAACCACCTTCTTGAATAATTTTATCGAAGGCGTTACGGTCAACCATCAAATCTTTAATTACAGGGAAAGCCTTTGCCCTCCAGGGTTCGATGGTGATGGTGTCTCCATCCTTAAATTTGCGCATATGCAATTGGCAAACCGTGGTTCCCTGTTCGGGGCCATGCGGCCTACCGTTGATGTACAGGCTACACATACCGCAAATGCCTTCACGGCAATCGTGGTCAAAGGCCAGCGGATCAACAGGAAGCTCTATCTTATCGTTGATAAGTTTTTCGTTCAAGATGTCGAGCATCTCAAGAAACGAGCAATCAGAAGAAATACCTGTAACCTTGTAGGGTTTGAATTTCCCTTTTGCTTTGGCATTTTCTTGTCTCCAGATTTTTAATGTAAAATTCATGGGTTTTTCGTTTTAAGGTTGCAGGGAATATTATGACTTATAATTGCGTGATTTTACTTCAATAAATTCGTAGTTGAGGTCTTCGTTATGTTTTTGGGGGTCTTGGTTCTCGCCTTTATACTCCCAGGCCGAAACATATTTAAAGTTCTCGTCGTCGCGTAGTGCTTCACCTTCTTCGGTTTGGTATTCTTCACGGAAATGTCCTCCGCACGATTCGTTTCTTACAAGCGCATCTCGGGCCATCAGTTCACCTAATTCTATAAAGTCAGCTACCCGGGTTGCTTTTTCTAGTTCGGTGTTTTGGCCATTCAGGCTTCCAGGCACGTAAACGTTCTTCCAAAACTCGGTTTTTAATACCTTAATTTTATCAATAGCGGTTTTTAAACCATCTGCATTGCGTGCCATTCCCACATGTTCCCACATAATAAGCCCCAGCTCACGGTGGAAGGTGTCAACTGATTTTTTGCCATTGATTGTCAGTAGTTTCTCGAGTTTTTGTTTTACTTCATTTTCAACGGCAGCAAATTCAGGGGCATCGGTTGTAAACTTTGGAACTGAAATTTGATCGGCTAAATAGTTCTGTATGGTATAAGGTAGCACAAAGTAGCCATCTGCCAAGCCTTGCATAAGAGCCGAAGCGCCCAAGCGGTTGGCTCCATGATCGCTAAAATTGGCTTCGCCAGCAGCAAACAGCCCAGGAATGGTGGTTTGCAGCTCATAATCAACCCAAAGTCCACCCATGGTGTAATGTACAGCAGGGTAAATCATCATGGGGTTTTCATATGGATTTTCATCCACAATTTTGTCGTACATCTGGAAAAGGTTGCCATAGCGTGCTTCGATAACATTTTTGCCCAGTCGCTTGATGGAATCTGCGAAATCGAGGTAAACGGCCAAGCCTGTATTGCCAACCCCAAAACCGGCATCACAGCGTTCTTTAGCAGCCCTTGACGCTACATCTCGAGGAACCAAATTGCCAAAAGCCGGGTAGCGGCGTTCGAGGTAATAATCGCGATCAACCTCGGCCACGTCTTTGGCTTTCAACTGGCCTTTTCGTATTTTCTCGGCGTCTTCTTTCTTTTTGGGTACCCAAATGCGGCCATCGTTGCGCAAGCTTTCGCTCATAAGGGTGAGCTTGCTTTGGTAGTCGCCATGCACCGGAATGCAGGTAGGGTGAATTTGAACGTAACAAGGGTTACCAAAAAAAGCACCACGGCGGTACGACTGCCAAGCAGCGCTAACATTGGAGTTCATGGCATTGGTTGATAGGAAGTAAACATTGCCATAACCACCGGTGGCAACTACCACGGCATGTGCTGCGTGTCGTTCTATTTCGCCTGTAACAACATTTCGCGTAATAATACCACGTGCCCGTCCATCAATCAATACTAAATCAAGCATTTCGCTACGTGTGTACATTTTTACGGAGCCTTTTTTAATTTCTTTGCTTAAGGCACCGTAAGCACCTAACAGCAATTGCTGCCCTGTTTGCCCGCGTGCATAAAAAGTTCGTGAAACCTGAGCTCCACCAAACGAACGGTTATCAAGTAATCCGCCATATTCCCTGGCAAAAGGTACGCCTTGGGCTACGCATTGATCAATGATATTATTGGCTACTTCAGCCAAGCGATGCACATTGCCTTCGCGGGCTCGGTAATCGCCACCTTTAATTGTATCGTAAAACAGCCGGTAGATGCTATCGCCATCGTTTGGATAGTTTTTGGCAGCATTTATTCCACCTTGTGCGGCAATGCTATGTGCGCGCCTAGGGCTATCTTGAATACAGAATGCCTTAACGTTGAAGCCCATCTCGCCCAGTGAGGCAGCAGCAGCTCCCCCAGCCAGTCCGGTTCCAACAACTATAACTTCAAGTTTACGCTTATTGGCTGGGTTTACCAGTTTTTGCCCAGCTTTGTAATTGGTCCATTTCTGGTTCAACAAGCCTGCTGGTATCTTTGAATTGAGTTTGCTCATAATATAATGGAGTGGTTTTAAACGTTAACTAACAAGGAAATAAATAGGAATACTTATAAATCCAAGGGTTACAACAATGGAATAAATGAGCCCAAGCACTTTAATGATTGGTGTATAGGTGGGATGGTTGAGCCCAAGGCTTTGGAATGCGCTTTGGAAGGCATGGTGAAGGTGGAAGCCAAGCCCCAGGATTAATACAATGTATAAGAGTGAGTACATGGGGATGCTGAACAGGTTGATAGCCATATTGTAAAAATCGGCTTTGTTTTCAACGGTGTTAGGGCCTAATTGTGGTATAGCCACCAACTCCTCTTTTACAAAATAGAAATTGATGAAATGAATGAGTAGGAACAGGCCAATAATAATGCCTGTGTGAATCATAAAACGCGAAAAGGGCGAAACCACTGTTGATTTTGGAGCAACGGCATAACGCGTAGGCCTAGCCATCCAGTTCTGAACCTGAAGTGTAACCCCGAGTACAATATGTACCAGAAAGGTTAACATGAGTAGTTTTTCCATGATTTCAACCAACGGGTTGGTAGTCATAAAATCAACGGCCGCCCTAAATACTTCAACATGGTTTTCGGTTATGGGCATGATAAACAGGTTTATCCCCATATGAACAACCAAGAAAAGGATCAAGAACAAGCCCGCAAAAGCCATAGTGAACTTTTTGGTGAGTGATGACAATCTTAATAGTTTAGTGCTCATAATGTAGTTTGTTAGCTTTTTATCGCCTAGCTGGCGAATAATAGTGAATAATTTACAGCGGATAAGTACCTTTGTCAACAGGTCATATATCCAATTTTCTAAATATTTCGAATTACAAAGTTAGGATATTATAGTTTTGATATACCAATACTTTCAAATTTGAAACAATTCTAAACTGCACGCATATGCGCTACCAATCAATTAACAACCAGCTTTTTGGTAAAAATCGGCAGAAGCTGGCAGCTTTAATGCCCGCAAAATCATTGGCAATAGTGCTCTCGAACGACGAAATGCCCCGCAATGGCGATCAATGTTTTCCTTATAGGCAAAGCTCTGATATGTTTTATCTTACCGGTATTGAACAAGAGAAATCGGTGTTGTTTCTATTTCCTTTGCATCCGGTTGAAAGCCTACGCGAAATCCTCTTTATCCTAAAACCCGAAGAACATCTTGAAACCTGGCTTGGGCGTAAACTCCGTAAGGAAGAAGCTACCAAGCTTTCTGGCATTAAAACAGTGAAGTATCTCGATGAATTTGAATTGGTACTAAAAGACATGCTGTTGGCAGCCAGTGTTTTATTGTTGAACCAGAATGAATATCCCAAGTTCTTCAATCCCAATGAGTCAGCCGATTTACGCTTTGCACGTAGGATAAAACAAGACTTCCCAGCTATGCCTGTAGATAGGCTAGCGCCTTTGCTATGGAAGGTTCGCATCACCAAGGAACCTCAGGAATTGGAGTTGCTTACAAAAGCCTGCGATATTACCAACCAAGCGTTTCACCGGGTTTTGGGCAAACTTAAGCCTGGCATGTTTGAGTATGAAGTTGAAGCCCTTATAACCTATGAGTTTGTGAGAAATGGGGCCACCCATGCGTATAATCCTATTATTGCTTCGGGTATAAATGCCTGCTCGTTGCATTATACGCTTAACAGCGATCAATGCCATGATGGCGATTTGTTGTTAATGGATTTTGGAGCCGAATATGCCAATTACGCGGCCGATTGCACACGTACCTTACCCATAAATGGCCGATTTAACCGACGACAACGACAGGTTTATGAAGCCGTTTTACGAATCCAGCGCCATGCTTTAAGCTTGCTTGTTCCAGGGAATACCATAAACAAGGTAAACAAAGAGACCAATCTATTGGCGCAAGAGGAAATGATTAAACTTGGCTTGTTTACAAAGAACGATGTTAAAAGGCAAAACCCTGATAGCCCGCTGTATTTTAAATATATGATGCATGGCGTAAATCACTATACAGGCCTTGATGTACATGATGTTGGGGGCAAAGATGAAGCCTTTGTGCCGGGAATGGTACTTACGTATGAACCGGCTATTTATATACGAGAAGAACGTTTGGGCATACGCCTTGAGAATAATATTGTGATTGGATACCCATCGGTTGACCTTATGGCCCCTATTCCCTTAGAGCCCGACGAAATAGAGGATGTGATGAGTCGTTAGTTAGTCCATGTTGGTTTAAGATTATGTTAAACAGCTAATTGCATTAATTTTAGCCCAATATCATGCGTTTGGCTAATTCATAATGTTTCTAAATTTAGCCAGTTTTTGCATTCTAGTAAACAAACTTATGCATCTAGTTATTTATTAGTCTTAAATTTATCCTTTCATTAACCATCACTAATATTTTTATACCTAATGGCAAGAGTTGTAGTATTGGGTGCAGGAGTGGCCGGTCATACCGCTGCCCTTATCCTTAAACGAAAGTTGGGCAAACAGCACCAGGTTACGGTGGTAAGCCCTAATAGCAAATACCAATGGATCCCTTCCAATATTTGGGTGGGAATAGGTCAAATGAAAGCAAAGCAGGTAACCTTTGAGCTGTCACCCGTTTATAAAAAGATGGGCATAGAGTTTATACAAGCCAAAGCAACAACCATATTTCCCGAAGGTGGTTCAGGCATTTCAACACCTTACGTAGAGGTTGAGCATACCGCTGGGCCCGAGGCAGGTAAATCCCATCAACTTACCTTTGATTACCTGGTAAATGCCACGGGTCCTAAGCTTAATTTTTCGGCCACCGAAGGCCTTGGCCCCGATGGGCATACGGTTTCGGTATGTACCTATGGCCATGCCGAACACGCTTGGGATGAGTTGCAAAAAGCCCTCGACCGAATGGCAAAAGGCGAAAAACTCAAATTTCTGATCGGGACTGGCCATCCCATGGCCACTTGCCAAGGAGCCGCATTTGAATATGCCTTAAATGTTGCCTTCGAAATTAACAAGCGAGGCCTTAACAAGATGGCCGAGATTACCTGGATTACCAACGAATACGAATTGGGCGATTTTGGAATGGGCGGAGCGTTTATTAAGAAAGGTGGTTATGTTACTTCTACCAAAGTTTTTACCGAATCAATTTTGGCCGAATATGGCATAAACTGGATAAAACGTGCCGGTATCAAAAAGGTTGAAAAAGGCGTTGCGCATTACGAAACACTTGATGGTGAACAAAATAGCATTGAATTTGACTTTTCGATGCTTATCCCAAGCTTTTCGGGCGTGGGAATAAAAGCTTTCAACAAATCAGGGGATGATATTACAGCCAATTTGTTTGCTCCCAATGGTTTTATGAAAGTTGATGCCGATTATTCACCCAAGCCTTTCGAAGAATGGTCAGTAAACGATTGGCCCTCGGTTTATCGCAGCCCCTTGTATGGCAATATGTTTGCTGCGGGTATTGCCTTCGCTCCACCGCACGCCATCTCAAAACCACTTACCAATAAGAACGGGCTTTCAATATTCCCAACCCCACCACGTACCGGAATGCCTTCGGGAGTTATGGGCAAAGTAGTGGCTTTAAACATTGTTGACCTTATTACCAAAGGTAACACAGAGCTTAAGCACAAGGCATCGATGGGCCGCATGGGCGCAGCTTGCATTGTTTCGTCGGGTTATGGATTACGCGATGGAATGGCCGCCAGCATGACTGTGTTCCCCGTAGTACCTGATTATGAAAAGTATCCAATCTGGGGCCGCGATTTAGCCTATACCGTTGGCGAACCAGGATTGGCAGGTCATTGGATTAAGCTTTTACTTCACGTTATGTTCTTGTACAAAGCCAAGGCAAAACCTTTCTGGTGGATGATACCCGAGTAAAACAAAGCCAACCAAATACGTATAAATAATTTTTTTTGATAACAACTAATAAACTATACATATGCTACGCAAAAATTTAGTAAAAGGGTATAAGGATGAAGCTTATCCTCCAATCCCTACCAAGGCTACCAAATTCTGGAGAAAGTTTTTTCCTTGGCAAGTGGTTCGTTTTTTTGTGCTAAACCTTAAAATTATGCGCATCGTGGTAGGTGGTCACTCCTAGCCACATCTGCAGTACTAATGAAATGAAAGCCGGAATGTTCCGGCTTTTTTTATGCAGTTACTACATTGCTTTTTGAGAGTTGCAAAACCGGTGTTGTAGCATGGTTGCTGATATTTTGGGCTTAGCAGCTCATTTCTTACAAATGAGATTTCCTGAGTATAATTAGTTCATTTCTTTTCAATAATATTGAACACTACCGTTGCACAATCAAGCGCCAATTTATCTCAATTTCCGACATATTGCCAGTAGAATTCTACAAGCTGATTGGGCATTAGCTTGATAACCAAGTGAGTGCAGTCATTGATTGACTCAGTACGCTTTTCTCGGGTTAAAAGCTTGAAAACAGGCTTGACTTGTTGCCAGTAAAATGGGTAGAGAGCTTGCCAGCTTTGAGTTAAAATGCCTACGAACACTTTGCAATAAAATCATCTAGTACTTAAGGTTTTACAAAAAAAAGCGTATTTTTGACGAACAATTCTGGAGAAATGGAAGATGATAGTATAAATATTGAAGCAGTAGTTCAGCATTGGGTTGAATCTTCAGCGCAGAATCATGCAACCATGCTGAATTTGATAAAGTCCAAAGAATACTCCTGGGCTTTATTTATCGGGCATTTGGTCATTGAAAGTTAATTAAGGCAGTATATGTTAAACAATTGCATCAGCATCCCATGTTTAAGCATGATTTGCTTTGGCTTGTTAAAAAAACTGAACTTGAAATTCCGTTAGATTATATAGATTGGCTTGATGAAGTGACAACTTTTAATATTAATGCGCGATATGATGACTATAAACAAAGTTTTTATCGACGCTGTACTCCAGAGTTTTCTAAAGAATGGATTGAGAAAATAGAAATTTTGAGACAATGGTTGATCAATCAATTATAAATACAGCAAAGCGATATATCCAAATGATACCCACTGATTTGGATATTAAAAAGGCTTATTTGTTCGGTTCATATGCCAAAGGAATTGAACATGTAGATAGCGACATAGATATTGCTTTAGTTTTGGGTAAAATGGATGATTTTTTTTCAGTGCAAATGCAACTAATGCGTTTGCGGCGTGAGATAGATTTGCGTATAGAACCTCATCCAATCTTAGAAGAAGATTTTAATATACAAAATCCATTGGCTTATGAGATTAAAAGAACTGGTATTGAAATTAAATAGCTTGCAAAGAATAGATTAACATTATCTTAAATATATGGAAAATATACGACTTATAGATATTGAAAATGTGTATAGAGCTGATTTAGAAACATCAAAACTTCATGCCCTCGAGAATAGCTATGATAGTTTTGAAGCTCAACTTAATAGCCGAAATAATCCAATAGCTTTAGATCGATCCTCTAGGCCATATAAAATAATAAATGGTCGGCATAGGATATTCTTGGCTCGTCAAAAAGGTTATAGTTCTGTACATGCTGTTTTTGTTTAAGTTGAATCTTTATCATTACGGGCAAAATGGTTACCTGCCCTATAGGGTTTTGTGGTTTAATGCAGCCGTTTAAACAGTTTAACTGGGTTTTGCAGGTTTTAATGTAAGATATTTCAGGATCAGGCTTGCCTTACGGGCATCTTTTGCAAGAACAGAAATCATAGAAGGCCACCCAAATTCTGATTGAAACTGTTAATCAACAACATAATTAATTATGAAGCATTACAAATCTATATCCGATACATTGCTAGCAGAATTCTATAAGCTGAATGGGCATTAGCTCGCTATTATGCACGTTTTCCGAGCCCTGCCCATATTTTGCTCCTTAGCATTCAATTTGTTTTCAGCACGAACTGAACTAGTAAGCCCCTGTAGTTGTTTATAATTAATATAAATAACTCACCCATGAACTTAAAACTAATCGTTATAGCCTTGTTGTTCTCAGTTTCAGCAATGGCGCAAAGCACAAATTTTCACAGCTTTACAACCAAAACCATTGATGGTACCAACCAAAACTTGGCCGATTTTAAAGGCAAAAAAGTGTTGGCGGTAAACGTAGCCTCAAAATGTGGTTTAACGCCGCAGTACAAGCAATTGCAGGAATTGTATGACAAGTATAAGACGAAAGGCTTTGTAATAGTGGCCTTTCCCGCCAATAATTTTTTAAGCCAGGAACCCGGGACCAACAAAGAAATCAAGGAATTCTGTACCTCTGAATACGGCGTAAGCTTTCCGGTGATGTCAAAAATATCAGTTAAGGGCGAGGATATGGATCCCATTTACAAATGGTTGACCCAAAAAAGTTTAAACGGCAAGATGGATTCTGAAGTAAAATGGAATTTCCAAAAATACCTGATTGATGAAAACGGCAACCTGATTGATGTTGTTTTCCCAAAGGAAAGCCCACTGAGCGAAAAAATCATCAATTGGATTGAGGGCAAGTAGGATTTATGCCAAGTATTGAGTGCATTTGCAACTTATACGTAATAAAAACGTACTTTAGCACACCAATCATTCAAATCCTAACTCATTAATTTTAAACCCATGTTTACTACCGAAACATATACCAATCGGAGGCTCAGGTTAAAAAAGCTTGTGCAAAATGGCATCGTACTGTTACCTGGCAATACCGAGGCAGCCATGAACTATCCTGCTAATACCTATCATTTTAGGCAAGACAGCAGTTTCATGTACTATTTCGGACTCGATCATCCTGATTTGGCCGGCGTTGTTGACTTAGATGCCGGAGATGACATCATTTTTGGAAATGATGTTGATATGGACGACATCATATGGATGGGTCCTCAACCATCAATGGCTGACCGTGCAGCAAAAGTTGGCGTAATGAAAACCAAGCCTTTGGGCGAACTGGAAGGCTTTATTAAGCAAGCCCTTGCTGCTGGCCGAAAAGTGCATTTTCTGCCCCCTTACCGTGGCGAAACCAAAATGTGGCTTAGCGATTTACTCGGTATCAAGACCTGTTTCTTAAAATCGTATGTTTCGCAAGAGCTTATAAAGGCTGTGGTAGCCATGCGCGAAATTAAGGAAGCCTGCGAAATAGCCGAAATTGATGCAATGGTTGACGTTGCATACGAAATGCACACCACAGCTATGCGTATGGCCAAGGTTGGCATAGTTGAAAAACAAATCGCAGGTCGCATGGAAGGTATTGCCTTGGAGTTGGGCGCAGGTGTTTCCTTTCCGATTATCTTAACCATAAATGGCCAAACATTACATAACCATTACCATGGCAATGTATTGCGTGAAGGCCGCATGTTGATTAGCGATGCTGGTGCCGAATCCGATTTGCGTTATTGCAGCGATATTACCCGCTCAACACCCGTTGGCGGTAAGTTTAGCCAACGCCAAAAAGAGATTTACGAGGTTTGCCTCGAAGCAAACGTAAAAGGAATAGAAGCCATTAAACCAGGTGTTTTTTATCGCGATATACATTGGTTGGCTGCCGAAACCATTGCCAATGGCCTTAAAAACCTTGGTTTAATGAAAGGTGATGTTAAAGAAGCCGTTCAGCAAGGCGCTCACGCATTGTTTTTCCCGCATGGCCTGGGCCATCATATGGGTATGGATGTACATGACCTTGAAAGCCTTGGTGAAAATAACGTGGGGTATGATCACGAGATTTCGCGCAGCAATCAGTTTGGATTGGCGTTCTTGCGTATGGCTAGGCGTTTGATTTCAGGGCAGGTGCTTACCGTTGAGCCAGGAATTTACTTCATTCCGGCCCTTATCGATCAGTGGAAGGGCGAAAATAAGTTCAGCGAGTTTATCAACTACGACCGCGTGGAAGATTACCGTGATTTTGGTGGCATCCGCATCGAAGACGATGTGCTGGTTACCGAAGCCGGATTCAGGGTAATGGGCAAGCCTATTCCTAAAACCGTTTCGGAGGTGGAAGCTATGGCTGCATCTTAATCTTATCCAATTTTCTAAAAGTAAAAAAGGGAGCAAAAGCTCCCTTTTTTAGTTCATATAAGGCATTGCTACTTTGTTGAATTCAGCATTAATAGCTCGTTTACAATAATTTCGGTGCTATAATGCTGTACTTCGTCCTTGTCTTTCCAAGTGCGGTAAGTTAGTTTGCCCTCAACAGCAATTTCCATCCCTTTTTTAAGGTACTTTTCGCAGATTTCGCTCAGTTTGCCCCATACCACCAAGTTATGCCATTGGGTTTCGGTGGTTTTTTTACCATCTTTACCCACATAGGTATCATTGGTTGCTAATGACAGGCGAGCCATCTTGCTGCCTTTTTCAAGGTTACGGATTTCGGGATCGTTGCCTAAACGGCCAATCAGTTGTACGCGGTTTCTTAAAGAGTTCATGACATTTAATTTTAAAAAGATTTGTGAATGAATTTGATGAAACAAAGGTACGCTGGGCTGTTTGGCCGATTCGGTTAATAAACATTTGTAATCGGGTATAAGCGTTTGTAAACGTTTATACACGGATATGTAATTGTTTTACAATAGCATGAAAATTTGCTTAATCTTTAAAACGGACCAGTTGGTCATCTCAAGTGCTTAATAGCTTTAGCTTAAGGGAGGTGTTAATAGCCTTGAAAGTTTATCATGAACCGTAAAATACCAGCATCCGTGCATACCAAAAACCTGTAATATGACACAAATAGGTAAGTCCTCGTCAAAGAAAACGCCTACATCATGTACCTAACATTAAGGTTGCATCTGCTTAAGTGAAGATTGTTTTGATTCAACAATTTCGGTTTTGTTGTTTGAGCAAACTGTAAAAAATGAGCCTTAAAAAAGCCTTTTTTTACAACACTTGCTTGCCAAAGCCTTTTTATAAAGCACGTAATTTGTTTCGTTTTGAAAAATTGTATGTCTTTTTGGAAGTTTTCTTTTAAGTGTTTTTTGATTATGTTATTTTAAATCAAGTATTTATGTTGCTATTACTATACTGGCATAATTCATGGTGACTTATAATCAAAATCACACTGCCATGAAAAACTACGTATTATTTTTGATGTTGTTAGGGACTGCATTTTTAGTTAGTTCCTGCCAAAAAGAGGTTATTACACCTGAGCCACCTGCACCCACCGCCGACCTTAAAACTGTTCAGGTGTCACACGATTTTAACTGGAAAACCTACACTGATTACAAATTGACGCTCAACTCAAGCCAAGGAAGCGGCATTGTTTCGGTTGCCGACCCCGATGGAAAGGTTTATCAAAAAGTATTTTTAAGGTGCAACATACCTTTTACAGTAAAGTTTACAGCACCAACAACCCAAAAGTCGATTCAGATTGTGTTTTTGGGCCAACGCATGGAGCTTAACCTAAGTTCAGCAAACCTCTCGTATAGTTTTAAATAGCCAATCATCAATAGCCAACCTACTATGAAAAATACATTGGAAAGATTGATGCACAAAGTTAGGCAAATGCTTATGCTTTGCTTTGCAGTAGCCTTTTTAGGTACGGCGCAAGCCCAGGTTTTTACGGTTACCAATATCAACGACTCAGGTGCAGGCTCGCTTCGGCAAGCCATTACCAGTGCAAATGCATATACCGGCTCCAACCCACAAATAGTTTTTGATATACCCTACCCAGCCACAAACACCGATTTAGGCTGGAGTTGGTGGACCATTACGTTAAACTCTTCGCTACCAACCATAACCAAATCGGGCACACAAGTTTTGGGGTTTACCCAATCGAGCAACCGCGGAATTGTGGATAACAATCCTGTAGGAACCGGAGGAACAGTTGGGGTTGATCAAATTGCCTTGGCCAAATTTACCAAACCTACCATTTGCATAAATGCCAACGATAAAACAGGGCCATTAAATATTAATACATCCGGTGTATTAATGGAAGGTATCTCAATATACAATTCAACAGAAAACACCGTTTATGTACAAGGAAATTCGGCCAATACCATTATTACCAATATGTTTGTGGGAGTTCTCCCAACCGGCCAAAAACCCCTTCTCGATGCTGACCGTAACAACCGAATGGGTATTCAGGTAGATGCTAATGCCAACAACCAAGTTACAGTATCGCATAATTTTATTGGCCACAATGGAAGGCTCGGGATAAATGGAGGCTCTTTTTCATCGGTTGTGGTCATTGAGTTTAATGAGGTTTTTAACAACAATTGGTACAGTTCTAATTCGCATGATGGCATTGATGTAAATGGTGTAAACTCAATGGTGAGGTATAATTTGGTTTACAATACCCAATCAGGAAACACTGTGCCAATAACCGCCAGTAACTCAGGTGGTGCGGGTATTGAGTGCGGAAGTACAACTCCATCAAAAGAAACCAATTACTTAATTGAGAACAATACCTGCTTCAACAACAATGGGCCTGGCATTAACGTGATAAACGGCTGCACTAAAAACACCATACGTAAAAATATTTGTTATGGAAACGAAGTTGGCGTTTCGGTAACAACCCGTACCGGCACCGATCCTGCTACTGCTTTTATCACTATGAACTCACTCTTCAACAACCGAAGAGGTGGTATCGATATTAACCATTCCAAAATTTCGACAGGTTTTGATGGAATAACTACCAACGAAGTTGCTTCAACAGGTACAGCACCTTATGGAAATAACAGGCAAAAGTTCCCGGTTATTACCACAGCTTATAACGAAGCAGGGAAGTTTTATGTTGGCGGCACCTTAAGTTCAGTGCCCAATAAAACCCATCGCCTCGAGTTTTTTGTAAACCAAACCAAAGATTTATTCAATGGAGTTGAATCAGAATATGGTGAAGGCGAAACCTTTTTATTGAACTTTGATGTTATAACGGATATTAATGGCGACGCCAGCTTTTTATATGAATGGACAAGCACAGCACCAACCGATTATTATGTAACAGCAACAGCTACGAATATCAGCGATATGGTTACTTCTGAATTTTCGCCGGTGATGCAAATTACCGAGAGCGGAGCAGGAATTGTTATTGATAACTATTTCCCTTCAAATGGCTTTGGAACATTAGGTTTTGAAGATTTATGGCCAAGCCGCGGCGATTATGATTTTAATGACTTGGTGGTTGATTATCAATTTAAGATATTGACCAACATTTCGAATATGGTTCAGGAAGTTGAAGGCACATTTATCATCAAGGCTTTTGGCGCATCGTTCCGCAATGGGTTTGGCTTCCAGCTACCAGCAGCTATCAACACAGCTGACCTAACAGTTACAGGTTATAGCCTGAAAGAGAATTATATAACCTTGAGCCCAAATGGCACAGAGAGTGGACAGGCTAAACCAACCATAATCGTATTTGATAATGCATATAAACAAATGTCGCACCCTGGGGTTGGCACAGGTGTAAATACCGACGAGGCCGCCCCTTATATAACACCTGATACGGTGCATATACACATGGCTTTCCCTGCAAATACGTATTCTATCAATGATTTGGATATAGCAAACTTCAATCCTTTCATGATTGTGAACCAAACTCGAGGCACCGAGGTGCATTTGCCTGATTATCCGCCAACATCGCTTGCTACCACATCGCTGTTGGGCACTATGGAAGACACAAGCGATCCTTCATCAGGAAAGTATTACCGTACCAAAAATGGCTTGCCTTGGGCGCTGAATATTTATGAGCACCTCGATTATCCAATTGAAAAAACACCCATAAACCAAGCTTTCCTGCATTTTGTTGAGTGGGCAATTAGTTCGGGTGCTTCTTATCCTGATTGGTATAAAAACCTACCGGGCTACCGGAACGAGAGTCTTATATATTAGCGTTATACGATATTAGCAATATCAACAAAAGAGGAGTATGGTGCTCCTCTTTTGTATTATTTATGCATGTTGTTTACGCAGCCCCATTGGTCATGGTCATGCTTATAACTGTAATTTCGAGATTGGTACGTGTGCGGCCTTCCATATCTTTCCAACTGCGGTACTGAAGCTTGCCTTCGATGGCTATTTCTTTGCCTTTTTTAAGGTGTTTTTCGCAAACTTCGCTCAGCCTGCCCCAAACCACCAAGTTATGCCATTGGGTTTCTTCGGTTTTTTGTCCATCCTTGTAATAGGTATCATTGGTTGCTAATGACAGGCGAGCCATCTTGCTGCCTTTTTCAAGGTTACGGATTTCGGGATCATTGCCTAAACGGCCAATCAGTTGTACGCGGTTTCTTAAAGAGTTCATGACGTTTA
>CAZKHA010000078.1:0-14966 GCA_964552325.1 uncultured Bacteroidales bacterium | reverse complement strand
GGTTAGCCAAAATTTTGGCGTTATTGCCCGATTCGAAAAAGATTTGTATACGCCAACCGTCTATAGTAGGCTGTAGTTGGTTTAAAACTACATGCTTTTGAACCAGTGTGTCGATCACTGGGTTTTGTAATATAATTACATGGCCATTGTTTTGGCTATTTGCTTCAATTGCAATCCAAAACGAAAGTACAAATAGGATAAAAAATCGATAGGTCATCTATAAAGCTATTATTTAAGGGGCTTTGAACACAAAACAGGAATGGAAGATTGGTTCACGATTAAACGTGCGTTTGGGCCTAAAAGTGCGTTGGAGCCTGTAGCATTTTGCTCAGTCATAATCGAAATAAGGTTGCCTCCCACATTCGACGTATAATTAATGATGGTTTCAGTAGCGTTATCGGTATCCATGGATGAATATACGCTGTCAATCCCATTTTCAGTTAGAAACTTAACAGCTTGTCGCCCATGGCTTTCTGCCTTCATACGGATTGATTTTAGCTTGTCTTCAAGTAAAGCCAGCACATGAACTTCTGCCTTGAAAAGTTTTGCCATGGTTGCAGTAACCTCAAGTTTGTGAAGGGTGTCAAGCGAGCTATCCACGGGCATAACTAATCGGCTTATTTCCAGGTTTATGTTTGCGTCAAACCTTACAGTAATTACCGGGCACGGCGCATGAATGACAATTCGGTATGCATTGCTTCCAATCCAAAGTTTTTCGTAGCCACTGCCTCCGTGGGTTCCAGCCACTATTAAATCGGCTCTGGTGGCTTTAGCCACGGTTTCAACTTCTTGGTGTACCTTGCCTTTGCGCAGCTTATACTTGATTCGTTCCTTGATTTTGCCTCGCTGTTTTTTAATTAAATCTTCAATCCGCTTTTTGGCTTCACTCCTAACATCGTTTACTGGAGGGGTGTACAATGAGTTTTGTACAATCTGGTTGTCAACCCAAACTATAGTTAAGTCAGCGTTCGACTTTTGGGCTAGCTTAAGGGCATATTTATAGGCCTGAAGCGAACCTTTTGAAAAATCAATGGCAACTAGTATGTTTTTCATGGCTTCTCGATTTATGCGCTAAGTTAAGATATTTTCGATAGAATTGTACTTGCGTCCTTATATTTTCTTATCCCTTATGAACGTTTACTGATGCTATGCAAGCTACGGCTTTGTGGTTCAGCATTGGTGGCATGTTTTTATGCGTTGTAGCTCGTTGCCAATTGTAATGATGCATTATTTTATATAGTACACAGAGTTTTCGTGATATTGTTATTTCATGGACTTAGGGTAATTATAAAAGGTGATTTTATGCATATTAAAAAGGTTATACTAAAGACTATTGCTTGTTTCAGTTGTAATAAGTATATAATCTATTGTTTACTATATACTTAGTTGGTTGATTGCTACTTGGTTTTTCTGTTCGATGTAAGCATGAAGTTCGTTTTCAAACTCTTCAAATGCCGCTTTGCCCCTGCTCGACTTTATTATTCCGCCTTCAAGGTAATGAATTTGATCACAGATGGAAGTAAGCGTGGATAGGACATGTGAAGTAACAAGGATGGTTTTCCCAGTTTCTTTAAGTTTAAGCAAAAGAGTGCCAATAATACAGCTTGTTTCCATATCGAGCCCGTTAAAGGGTTCGTCGAGCATAAGGATTGGCTTATCTTGTTTAAAAATGCCCATTAAAGCGAGTTTCTTTTTCATGCCAGTAGAATAATTGTCAATGAGTTGATTCAAAGGCAAGCCAAACAATAAATTCCATTTTTCTGTTACAAAGTTTGGGTTTCTAAAGAGCTCAAGGTATTCGTTACCCGTTATGTTAGGGTAAAAGTAATTGTCCGTTACAAGATAAGCTAGCTGTTTTCGCGTAAGCTTGTTGTCTAGATATAGTATCTTGCCCGTTTCGTTTTCCTTTAACCCATAAATTGCGTTTAGCAACGTAGTTTTACCAGCTCCGTTTAATCCAACAATACCGTGTATTTCTCCCAAAGGTAACTCAAGGTTGAGGTTGTTTAAGATGGGTTTTGAGTCGTAGGATGTTGTAAGGGCATTAATTGAAATCATGCAGATAATAATTTAGTTTAGCTTTTGACTTAAAATAAAACCATATGCTCAATGCCCAAATAACGGGTAAAAAGAATGGGATAATTAGGGCTAGCGACCCGATTGTACTAAAAGCCTGAACGGAATCAAGTCGTTGGTTGGGTTTGTAAAAGCTGTATTTTAACAAGATAACATAGCAATATACTGTTCCAAATGCAACATATTCAACAACAGGGATGTACCAGTAATTAGGATGTCTAATTAAAAACAGTATTAGTATCGGCAAAGAGATTGTGGAGTATAAAGCCAGAGCGGATGTGATTTTTTGAAAAAGAAACCTGTTCGGTCCCGCTTCCGAAGCTAGCAGCATTTGATAGGGCTCGCCATAGTTGTAAAAGTTAAGGGGTATAAGGCCAATAATAAAAAGTATTATGGGTATAGTACCTATAAAGGATGAAGCAAGCAAGGCTATTAGTTGCAGCAATAGGATAAACGCTGCCGATTGTCTTAATCCAGCTTTCCACTCAAAGCTTTGGTTAGGAATATGTTGCACAATCCATTGGAAGCCTGTTTGTTTTTTGGGCCGCCAATTTAAGGTTGTAAGAAGTGTTGTTAGAAAAAGGAGTATTACGATGGGCAACGGTTGATGATTGTAAACCAAAAGTGCGAATACTGGGATTAGAAAAACCAAGTATTCTGCAAGAATAATATGTTTGTAGTTTTCAAAGTTTATTATCATGAATTTCAAGTCGTTTCTTTTGAAATGCAAAGACGCTAAACCTGTGAAAATCCCTAATGTTAGGTATATCGCATTCTGAACCGATTGGGCAGCTCTTACCAAAAACAAGCAAGCAAGGACGCCAAGAGCTAACAAAAATAAAACACGAATCAAGCCAACACCAGATAGTTCGCGGTATAACTGCTTTACACGCATTTTTAGGTAAACTCTTATCATAACACTATTGTTTATCAGTATGTTGCGTGGTTATTGAGTTTGCTTAACATTGTTTTCGCCTTGCTTGGCAAGTTGCAGGGATATATTCAAAGGCATAAAATTGGTTTTATTGCCTTTCCAAAACTTAGGTATGCTGGTAAGCCGGTAGGTTCCACAAAGTGAGAACACGTTATCTTGGGTAATTTCAACGGTTTTTGCCTCAAAATTGCCGCCATTAGCAGATCCATCAACATCTTCTATTTTAACCTTATAGCTTGGTTTTGGGAGTAAATAGGGGCAAACCAGAACATACTTGTTGCCTGCAAATGGAAAGTTGTATGTTTTGAGCTTCGCTGAATCGTTAACCACAACGTTTCCCTTTAAAGTTGTTTTGGGAGGGTTCTGCCAAAAAAAAATCCCCGCAGAATTTTCAAATCCTTGTATGCTAATCTTTAAGCCTGCTATTTGTGTACTATCACCTTTTGCATGAACGTTTAGGGCAATCATTCCCGTGGCATCAAAAGGACAGTGTTGGGCAAGTCCGTAAATGCTCAATAACAGGCTTGTAATAAAAATTGGCAGTTGCTTTAACATGGCATCCAAAAGTTTTATAGCGGTTATGTTCAATGACTTAGAATGGAAACTCTTCAGGCACTTCTTCTAGGCTTCTGTCTGAGCCTTTGGGCTTTGCTGCCTTTAAGTGGATGGCGTTCCCGTCAACAAAAATGGCCTTAAATGGCATGGTAGGACATGCGTATTCACATGCACCACAGCCTACGCAAATGCCCTCTTCAACTTTAGGGATTGTAAGGCCGGGTTTGTTGTAAGGTACCATGTTAACGGCTTTTGTTGGGCAATGTTCTGAACAGGCGCCACAGGCTGTTCCATCGGTATAAACCACACAGTTTTTTTCAATGAAATGTGCTTTACCAATTTGCGTAAGTCTTTTTTGGTCGCTAAATAATGGTAAAATAGCCCCTGTTGGGCAAACATCACCGCAGCGGGTGCATTCGAAATTGCAAAAGTTAGCGGTGTAGTCCATAAAAGGTTGCATAAAGCCTTTAAGGCCATACTCGATTAACGAAGGTTGTAAAACTTTTGTTGGACAGGCACTTAAGCATAAATGGCAGGCAGTGCAAATGGAATTAAAGCGATCAATACCAACAGAGCCTGGTGGACTGGCGAAATGTGAGCGGTTATCACGCTGAAGACCCTTATTTGAAATAATTTTAGTTGTTTGGGCAAGTGCATGTAGTGAAAATAGTCCGGGCAATACCACCAAGCCCTTAAGCAAACTACGTCGTTTTGTATCGCTAATCGCCTCTATTTGTTGGTTTTTTTTCCATCCGGTCCCCATTATCACTCCACCGTCTTTACAAGAGGTCAAGCAGTTATAACAGCTTACGCATCTGGTAGTATCTGCAAGGCGGTTCTTGAAATCAATACAACCTGCTTTGCAATCTGCTGCACAAACACCACAATGCGTGCATTTTGTACGATCAAGATAAATTTGGATGATCGAATATTTGCTAAGCATTCCAAGTAACGTGCCTACAGGGCAATACGAATTGCAATAGATACGGCCTTTTTTTATAGCTAGCCAAGCTATAATGCCAAAAAACGCCAGAGATACCAATGTTGCCACTACATCAAACCCTTGATAGGGGTATGGCTTAACTGCAAAAATTTCGAACTGACCTAAGATCCAGGCAAGTATATTGTTTGCACCCCAAGCAATGGGCATAAGCAAATGGTTGGCAATTCGACCATAAATAGAAAACGGATCCGTTATTACAAGGGCTTGCATTACTCCTATAAAAGCCAGTAGTATCACTAGCCCCAATACGGGATATCGGAGGTAATTTATTGGTTTTAAATAGGTAAATCGTTTTTTCTTGGAAGAGAACCTGCGAGCCATGTGTGTGAAAATGTCCTGTAAAAAACCTAATGGGCAAATCCAAGAGCAATAAATCCTGCCAAAGATAAATGTAAGCAGCAGGACAAGCAAAAAGCCAGCAACCGCGATGGATGGGAGGTGTAAAAACTTTAGTAGCGACGGAACAAATTGTAAGGCAGTAACTCGTTGATAGTAATCAGAATTCAGGATTCCTGTAAAATCGATAAAAGCAAGTGTAAGTAAGAATGACATTAGTACGGAAAAGACCCGTCTAATGCTTTTTAATAAGTGTCCATGCATATGCTTAAACGCTGATGCGGTGGATAGATAGTTTTGAAAGGTCCATTGTGCCAATTTTCATGTCGTGAGCTAATTTAATGTAACCCACATCTTCAGGGTTTCCACCGAAGAGTTTGGCAGCAGCGGCATCTGCGGCAACTATATCGCGTGAAACGATAAGCGATTTCATAACTGATACATCAGCTTCAGATACGCCCCTTGGACCGTTTTTCATCATAACCCTGTATGCGTCAATTACGTTTAAGTCAGGTTTGCGATATCCTGCAAAATCGGCAATGCACTGGTGCAAATTGTTGCGATGCCAAAACCTTCGGTCCCAAACAATGCCCATCAAGTTTTTCATGGCTATCGACATATCGGCTGAGCTGTGATGCTTAAGTACGGGTACATTGATAAAAACATCACAGTTTAAGATAAGCTCATGAACAGTAGTGGTTTTAAGTACCTGGCCTTTAACGGTAACGGGTTTGTAATAGCTTTCGGTGTTTCCTGGAACTATTTTGCCACCCACGTCTTTCACTGCTTTTTCGATTCCACTATTGGCATAAGCCTTAAGCCAATTATCACAAGTGTTATCAAAAACAAACACTTCGCTTGCACCGGCCTCATAACAGCGTTTTACAATTCGGGCAACCAGTTTTGGGTTGGTGTTTCCTGCGCGTTCAGGGGGAACATCCCATCCAATATTAGGCTTAACAACCACTTTCTGGCCTTTTTTAACAAACTGGCTCATGCCACCAAGTGCAGCAATCGCTTTGTCGAACATCACCTCTGGCTCACCGCCTTTAACAGCAACCAGATCAAAAGGCCCACTTGGTGAGGGGTCGGGAAGGTTTCCTAATTCAGCTACTGGAGTAGCTCCTAGCCGGCTTAAAGCGCCCGTAGCTAACACGCCTAAACCTAGGTTTTTTACAAAATCCCTGCGTTTCATAATCTATTTAGTTTAAAGCCCAATTCCGATGTAAAATTAAGGGGAAATTCGTTTGGATTAAGTTTAAATAAGCGTCTGTTGTACCTTTGCCCAAAATTTGAACTCCAACATGGAATCTATTCGCGAAATATATAAAATTGGTTACGGCCCCTCCAGTAGTCATACCATGGGGCCACGAAAGGCTGCGGAAATTTTTAAAAGCAAACACCTTGATGCTGTTGGTTTTAAGGTAACTCTTTATGGTAGTTTAGCCGCCACCGGGGTCGGACATTTAACTGATAAAGCCATTGTTCAAGCTTTTAATCCATTGCCTGTTGAAATCTGCTGGGAACCTAAAACTTTTTTGCCCGCTCATCCAAATGGATTGAAGTTTGAAGCGTTTGATGCTTATGATCAACAAATTGACGAATGGGTAACCTATTCAATAGGAGGAGGTGATATTAGTGATGATGGCAAACGCGCGAACCATCAGTGTGTTTATCCACATGGCAAGATGAGCGATATTTTGGATTGGTGCTACATGCAAGGTAAGAATTTATGGGAATATGTTGATGTATATGAAGATCCATCAATATGGAACCATTTGGCCGAGGTTTGGAAGGTGATGCAAGATGCGGTGGAAAGAGGTATTGATGCCGAGGGTACTTTGCCCGGAGGTTTAAATATTGGAAGAAAGGCAGCTTCCTACTATATCAAGCTAAAGAGCCATAAAGAGAGCTTACGAAGACGTAACCTAGCATTTGCTTATGCTTTGGCCGTAGCCGAGGAGAATGCCGCTGGTGGCAAAGTGGTTACAGCTCCAACATGTGGGTCGAGTGGAGTAGTTCCCTCCGTACTTTATTTACTTAAAGAGAACAACGACTTTACGGATACTAAAATTCTACGCGCACTTGCCACTGCTGGTCTTGTTGGCAATTTGGTAAAGAAGAATGCTTCGGTTTCAGGGGCTATGGTTGGTTGCCAAGGAGAAATTGGGACTGCCTGTAGTATGGCCGCTGCTGCTGCTACCCAGTTGTTTGGTGGAACTCCCGCACAAGTAGAATATGCTGCTTCGATGAGCCTCGAACATTTTTTGGGATTAACCTGCGACCCCGTAGCGGGCTTGGTTCAAATACCTTGTATTGAGCGCAATGCCTTTGCTGCCACCCGCGCTTTGGACGCTGATATCTATGCCATGCTTTCGGATGGTCAGCATTTTGTTAGCTTTGACAAGGTCGTATTAGCAATGAATCAAACCGGCCATGATATTCCACATATTTATAAGGAAACGTCAGAAGGTGGGCTGGCAATTTTTGCCCGAAAGAAACCTAGTATTCGAAGGCCGTAAATTTTTAAAGCAAAATGCCGGGTTTTAAATCCGGCATTTGTTTTTACGTGTTTGGTTATGATTGCATTTCAACAATTCGGGTAGGAGGGAGGTTGACGTTTCTTATGGCTACTGCACGAGCCACATTGGCTGCTAACTCATCAAAAGCTTTGGCTGTGGCTGAATCTGAATCCAAGGTTATCGGGTTTCCATTATCACCTGATTCACAGATGCCTTGTACAATAGGGATTTGTCCAAGTAATGAAACGCCATGTTTCGAAGCGAAGTTCTTGCCGCCTTCTTTTCCAAATATGTAATACTTGTTTTCGGGAAGTTCGGCGGGTGTAAACCAAGCCATATTCTCAACCAAGCCTAAGATTGGTACATTGATTTTTTCTTGGGTGTACATATCCAATGCTTTGCGAGCATCAGCCAATGCAACTTCCTGTGGGGTGGTAACAATGGCCACGCCGGTTACGGGTATCTGTTGCACCAAAGTTAGATGAATGTCGCCTGTGCCGGGGGGCATGTCGATAACCATGTAATCTAATTCGCCCCAATCAGAATCGGTAAAAAGTTGTGTGAGAGCGCTTGCGGCCATGGGGCCTCGCCAAACCAATGCTTTTTCTGGGTCAACAAAAAAACCAATGGATAATAGCTTAACGCCATGCTTTTCGATGGGTACTACTAAATCGCGATCACCTTTTTTTATCATATGAGGCTTCTCGTTTGTAATCCCAAACATAAGCGGAATTGATGGACCATAGATGTCAGCATCCATCAGCCCGACTTTTGCCCCTGTTTTAGCCAACGATACTGCTAGGTTGGCGGCTATTGTGCTTTTACCAACGCCACCTTTACCCGATGAAACCGCAATGATGTTTTTGACTCCGGATAAAAACGCTTCGGCTTTTTTCCGAACACTCGTTACACGTGATGTCAATTCGGCATTCACAATTGCATCGGCACTTACATAAGTGTGGATAGCATCAATGCAATTCTTTTGTATGAGGTTTTTAAGGGGGCAAGCTGGGGTGGTTAAAACAATTTTAAAACTGATTGAACTGCCTTCAATATGCACATCTTCAATCATATTAAGGGTAACAAGGTCTTTTTTCAGGTCAGGATCGTCAACATGACGAAGGGCAGCCAATACCTGGTCTTTCGTATAAGTCATAGGTATCTACATTAATTAATATAAGGCCGCAAATGTAGCAATAATCCCGCCAGCAGCTTGTTTCTGCCATATTGACCATTAGCATGTCAGTACAAGATTCATTTTAATATCACGCTCATCCACAGGAACAAGGGGTAAAAGTTGGAAGTCGAAACATATACCAATTTTATAAGCTTGGCTGTTTTTCAGTAACTTGTCGTAATAGGCCTTGCCCCTTCCCATGCGGTTGTTATCACAGTCAAAAGCTATGCCGGGCACAATTATGAGTTCTATTTTATCGAATTCGGCAAAGTCTTCGCCTGAGGGCTCAAGGATACCAAATGATGATCCAGGTACCAAGTTGGTGAGCCCTTTAAATTCCTTTAGCCTCAACTCGGAACCATCAACTGATGGTAAGATGAGCTGTTTCATATGCTGCCATTTTAAAATGAAATCATGCGTAAATACTTCGTCATCCATTGACCAATAAAGCATTACGGTTTTTGATGTTTTAAAAACGGCGAGTTGCTCTAAGGCTTTAAAGACTTGAGCCGACCGAAGTTTTTTTTCTTCCACGGGTATTTCCAACTTTAAATCGCGTATGCGTTTGCGAATAAGCCTTTTTTGGTCATCAATCAAGCTCATTTCAATCAATTTGAATATAATTCTTAGTAAATGTGAGGGTTGAGTATGTTAAAAAAAACAAAGAGGCTCAACCTTTTTGGGTTGGCCTCCTTGCTACCTTTGTGTGTGATCCTATTTAATAGTAAGGTCGTAGGGCAGTCTGGCTATGGGGCCTTGTATTTTGGTCAAATTTCTTAAGGTCTTTACATGTGAATAGTATTCCCCAAGCTCTTTTTCTAAACGGCTTTCGCCTGCGTTTCCGGTAAGAGTGCCAAGAATTTCAGTGAATGGGTCTTTTGGCTCGGGCAAAATCATAAGTTTGTAGTTTTCAATTTTTGCCATCTTCGCGGCTTCGGCAATCGCGGCGTCTAATCCACCAAATTCATCAATCAGGCCTATGCGTTTCGCATCAATACCGCTCCAAACTCGGCCTTGGCCAATACTATCAACATCAGCTTGTTTCATGTTTCGGCCTTGAGCAACGTGGCCGGTAAACACATCATACACTTCTTCTACTCCACCCTGAATAACACTGCGTTGATATTCAGTTAACGGACGATTTAGGCTTATGTATTCACTATTGGCATTGGTTTTTACAACGTCGTAATTGATGCCAAGTTTTTCTGAAAGGAGTTTTTGGGCATTCGGAATCATGCCAAACACACCAATAGAACCTGTGATAGTGTTGGGCATGGCAAATATTTTATTGGCTCCACATGCAATGTAATAACCACCTGATGCTGCAACATCACCAAATGAGGCAATTACGGGTTTTGCTTTCTTAGCCAGTTCAATTTCGCGCCAAACAATATCCGAAACCAACGCGCTACCTCCAGGTGAGTTAACCCGGAGTACGATAGCTTTAACTTTTTCATCGAGTCGGGCTTTGCGTATGGCTTCAGGTATGTTTTTTGAGCCAATGCTGTTTTCTTCGCCTTCGCCCGATTCAACCTCACCAACTGCATATATTACTGCTATCCGCTTGCTTCGGTCCACTTTCTTTTTTACAGGATCGGCAGCATCAACATATTTAGCAATTGAAATGGTGTTTAGAGTGCCAGCACTGTCAACATTCAATCTGCCTTTTAAGTTTTCAATAAGTTCATCACGATACATCAACTTATCAATCAACTTTGACTTCAGGGCACCGGAAGAAGTAGTTGACAGCAGGCTATCTGCAATTTCGTTTAAACGAATCTCGCTGATTTTCCTTGATTTAGCTATGCCTTCCAGCATATTTTTCCAAATAGAACCCGTAAATTGTTCAATCTGTTGGCGATTTTCAGGGCTCATCTTGTCGAGCATAAATGGCTCTACGGCACTTTTAAACTTTCCGTGTCGGATAATTTGTGCTTCAACATCAAGCTTTTCCAAGGTTTTTTTGTAGAAGGCCATATCAACCATTAATCCTTTGAAGTCAATAGCGCCTTCGGGTTGCAGGTAAATTTCGTCAGCTATCGAGGCCAAGTAATAAGCTTTTTGCGATAGGTTGTCGGCATAGCTTACCACAAATTTGCCCGAAAGTTTGAAATCAGCTAAGGCATTACGGATTTCTTCAACTTGTGCAGCACCTGCCATTAACTCGCTTAAATCAAGCAAGATGCCCTTGATTTTTGGGTCTTCTTTGGCCTTTGCAATGTTTTTTAGGATGTCGTCTAGTCCTATCGATTCCTCAGCTTGCATGTCAGTAAAACTAAATCCAGCAAATGGATTGCCCGGTTTGCGTTCAAATATTTGTTGGTCAAGCTTTAGGGTTAAGAGTGTGTTTTCCTCTACAAGTACTTCTTCGTTTGATGAGAATGATACCATGGACACAATCATTCCAAAAAACAGCAAGAATAGTACTATTAGTGTAACAAAGGTTCCGAGCATGGAAGCCAGGAAAAATTTAAGAAACTGTTTCATAGGTTTTTTAGGTATTTATCGGTATGCAATTATACGAAATGTTTGCCGAAAATGGCCTAGAATATATAATTTTGCCCTAAATTTTAGCTTTAAGATGCCATACAAAGCCACCCTTTCTTTAGGCAGTAATATTGAACCACGGCTCGAGTACCTGCAGATTGCTGTTAAGCAAATCAAGGCTAAATGTGGTGATGTGCAGGCTATTTCTGATGTTTTTGAAACCGAACCTTGGGGATTTGAGAGCTCAACACCTTTTTTAAATTGTGTTTTGCTGCTTAACACCGAGATGCAACCACTTGAACTTCTAGAAGTTGTACGACTTATTGAGAAAAGTAGTGGAAGACAGCGGAATGGATCTTCGTATGCTTCCAGAACATTGGATGTAGATGTTTTATTCATTGATTCATTGGTTTTTGCTACAGCTGATTTAACGGTTCCTCACCCTAGGCTACACCTACGTAAATTTGTTTTGCAACCGTTGTGTCAAATACAACCTCTTTTTGAACACCCTGTTTTACAAAAATCTGTTAATAAGTTATTTGAAGATTGTAAGGACAATTCTGATGTAAATTATTTTGCATCTGCTAGCACTTTATCCATTGGAATTGGCTAATTTTCGCAAGCGATTCTATAAAGCCTATTTCAAATATAACTTAATGAAATATAACTATATAGCTATTGAAGGTGCAATTGGGGCCGGAAAAACTACCCTTTCGCATATGTTAGCTGAGCAGTTTAATGCACGTTTGGTTCTTGAGCAATTTGAGGACAACTCTTTTTTACCTAAGTTTTATAAGGACCCGGAAAAATACGCTTTTCCATTAGAACTGTCGTTTTTGGCAGAAAGGTATCAACAATTGCGTAAAGATGCTACTCGGCTCGACTTGTTCCAAGAATTTACCATAGCAGATTATTTTATCCAGAAATCCTTGATTTTTTCGCGTAAGACCTTGCAGGTTGATGAGTATTCGTTGTTTACCAAGCTGTTCAATATTATAATTGCACAACTTCCGCAGCCTGATTTAATGGTGTATTTGTATGTGGAGGTTGATCGCTTGATGTACAATATCCGCCATAGGGGAAGAAGCTATGAACAAGATATACAACGGGAATACTTAGAACGGATTCAAGCGGGTTACCTAGATTTTATTCGGCAGCAAACCTCGATGCGAATTTTGGTTATAGATACAAATAAGATAGACTTTGTTGCCAAACCAGCTGATTATAAAACGCTATTAGCGATAATAACTCAACCTTATCCGGTTGGGGTTCATCAAATTACCCCATAAAAAAAGGCTGCTCGGTTTGAGCAGCCTTTTTAGTATATAGAATCAGTTCTTATTCTACAATTTTCTTGAATTCAGCAGTTTCAAAGAATTTGATGAATTCCCTGTCGTTTTTAGCTGTAGCTTTTAAGTTAGCATCGGCTTTTACAGCGTTGCCAAGATTTTCATAAACCATAGCAGCATTGTTGGTGCGAGCAGCCAGAATTGCTGACAGATAATAAGTATTGCCATCCTTGGTTGCGCAATCAAGTTGTTTGCCGGCATCAGCAGTATTACCTGAAAGGATAAGAGCTAAGGCTAGGTTGTAATCGCATTTTTTGCCTTTCATTCCAGCAAGAGCTTCTTCATACTTTCCTTCAGGGATAAACAGAACGCCAAGGTTATAGTTTTCGTTCATGCCAAGCTTTTTGGCTTTTTCAAAAAGTTGTCTTGCTTTGGCATAATCGCCTTTTTTCATGGCAACGGCACCCATATTGTTTACAACTTCACCATTGTCAGGTGATAAGCTATTAGCTTTCTCGAAATATGAAGCGGCTTCGTTGGTGTTTCCAAGTTTTAATTCAGTTACACCAGCGTTGTTGTGTGCGCGGTAGTTGTCAGGATATAATTGAGCAGCAGCACGATAAATTTTCTGTTGGGTTTTGATATCCTCAGTTAAGGTTGCAGCATACAGCAATTCTTTGTCAGTTAGGCTTTCAGGTTTTGAAACAGCTAAAGCAGCTATTTCTTCGGCAGTCTTTTTGGGTTCAAAAACACTTACAACAACTTCGGCTCTCCGTAAAGGAGGTAATAATTTCTCTTCTATTTGAGGATAGATGAGGATCATGTTGCGGATTTCTTCTTCCTTTTTCTTAGGATCGGCAGAGTTAACTACGTTCATTACAGTACTCTTCTCTTTCAGGTCAGAAGCTTCAACTTGTTTCATAAAACCATTCCAATCGGGGCCATTGCCAGCGGTGCTAAAAGTGATGTCAGCAGGAACATTGAAAGGGTTCTTTTTGTCCTTGCGCATTTTTTCAAAATCTTTCAAGATTTCTTTTTTAGCTGCTTCGGCACGTTTGCCTGATAGGTTATCGTTAAATGTTTCTTCTCCTTCTGGTGAAGCCCAGCCATTGATGCTGATGTCTTTAACTTTGTATGATTGTTTGATGTAATTGTACAAACTGCTCCAATCCGCTTTGGCTCCATCGGTTTTGTTGAGGCCAAAAGTGAAGTTGATGTTGTCTTTGTTTTTTGGGAAATAGATAGCACCCTTGTTAGTTAGGATGGTTTCCATTACATAACCATGAGCTGATGTTGTAAGATCGGAATTAGCTACAACGCGTTTGCAAGTGTAGATAACGCCATCTGCAAGTTTGCGATCTCCTAAAACCAATGATTTGTAATTGGAGGCTTCGCCGCATTTCATTCCCTTTGAAACAGGAGCCTTGGGAACAAATGCTACAGGTGAAACAACAACTTCAGAAACGTTGTATTCGGGTTTGTAAGCTATAGTGGTTTTGTATGTGAAAGTGCCACCGTTTTTGTAGTTGATAACATCACCATCGCCTTGAACGCTTTCACCGCGTAACATCACCGATTTAAGTGGAAGTTCGCCACCTTGGTATTTCAAAACAGGTTGGAAGCATACAGCAGCCTTCTTGTCGAAATAGTTTGGTGGGAAAGTGCCACGAATGGTAACCTGAATCGAATCGCCTTTGGTTTCGAGAACTGGAGGGATTGCATCAAATTTAACCATGCCGAAGTCGCGTTTCATTTTCTCAAGGTTAGTGCCTTGTCCGAATTTATACACAACACCCAATGAGGTGAGCGAATAAAAGTCTTGTTTGATAGCTTTAGCTCCACCTGATTGAATATCAAGTCCTTCAGAATCGGTAAAACGCAAAACGCTTTCTAATGTGATGTCAACTTTTGGGGATACGCTGTAATTAAGACCAGCACCTACGGGAACCACCATAATCAAGTTACGGTTATCAAATCCTTTTCCATCACCTTCGCCTTGGTCAGTATCAACTCCACGTGTACCGATCAGGTTACCGGTTGGTATGTCGTATTTGCGAACCCGGTAATTGGATTGGCCGATACCTAAAATGCCATAAACGCCCAATTTTCGATCAGGGTTATAGCTTAAGATTAGGTTGTCTAAATCAAAGGTTGCCTGAAGCGCATAGTCAATATAGCTTCCTTCGACTTTCTGATTATAGAAGGGTTTCCAAGCTTCGCTGGGTCGGTCTTCGCTACCAGAATACTCGCCATAGGCTAATGTGCCTCTAACTCCCAGAAAAGGAGTGAGTTGCCTGCCAAACAAGCCACCGAAACCAAAGTTCCAGTTATCTTTGTCTGGCATCCATTTGTACTTGGTGATGTCGCCATGCAGTTTGCTAAAGCCTGCCTGAGCTCCAACGAACCAGTAGGGGTCAAATGAGGCTTTACTGGTCTTTGTTTCTGATTTCTGCCCGTAGAATACGGTTGGAATCAGGCCAATAAGAACGATGAGCAAAGCCTTACGGGAAATTTTATAGAACTTTTTCATAGGTAAGAACTGTTTTTAATTGCTGTCCTAGATTTTGTACAAAAATAAGACAAAATT
>CAZKHA010000077.1:7137-15001 GCA_964552325.1 uncultured Bacteroidales bacterium | reverse complement strand
CCGACGACCTCTTGGTCCCAAACCAAGCATACTACCAACTGTACTACACCCCGAAAAATAAAAAATCGCAACAAAAGCAGCGGTGAAGGGGGGATTCGAACCCCCGGTACAGTTTCCCGTACGACAGTTTAGCAAACTGTTGGTTTAAGCCACTCACCCACCTCACCGGTTAAGTTTGTCCTTAGACCCTGCTTTCATCTAGCGATAAGAACACCCCTTCGATAGAAGGGAGTGCAAAAGTAAACAAAAACCCTTACCTGACAAATTTTTTATCCATATTTTTTGTAGCTACCAAGCAACTCACACATTTACAAGAATATCAAAAAACATTTAACATAAGTTTAACCAAGCATTACCCAAAAAACAACTAATTTTGCCGCATGAACCGTTATAATCAGGTTCGTTTAAGCTTGACACAACAATTTGATGAAATTTAAGCCCAAAAGCATTCCACTAAAGACAACCGCTATTATCTTGGCACTTGTCTTAATATTTATTTTCAAGCACTTACTCCCTTCAAACATTGGCAAGATTGCCTTTATCATTCCGGTAGTCCTTATCGACTTATACCTTTGGGCATCCATTAAAAGTGAAATCAAGGGGATTAAAAAATCAATACAATACTTGATCTTTGGTTTTTACTGGCTGCCATTCAGCATGTTTGCAGGCTCATATGTATTAGCTGCCTTTGTGCCATTTAAAGATTGGAACCATGTGTTCCGTACATATTTCTTTGCCGTTATCATTATAGCCTATGCTTCAAAGTTGCTTCCAGCCCTCTTTTTTGGGGTTTCTGATCTGGTACGAAGCATCGTTTACTTAGTGTCCAAACTCAGCCCATCATCCAGTTCTAACACCAAAACGGGATTAATGCCCCGCAGCAAATTCCTTAAAAATTTGGGGCTATTAGGTGGCGGAGTTGTGTTTAGTGGGCTCTTGACGGGCATGATACGTTGGGTGTATGATTTTAAGGTAAGGCACCAAATTGTTCCTCTCCTCAACCTGCCTGAGGCATTTAAGGGTTTCAAAATAGTGCAGATATCGGATCTTCATTTGGGAAGCTGGTCATCAACTGAACCACTGGAAGATGCAGTGCGTATGATAAATGACCTTAAACCAAACCTTGTTGTTTTTACGGGCGATTTGGTGAATTATGCCACAAACGAAGCCCTGCCTTTTGCCCAAACCCTAGCCAAGATTAAAGCTGAATTTGGGGTATATACCGTTTTGGGCAACCATGATTATGGCGACTATATAAAATGGGACAGGCCTACCGATAAAGCCCGCAACATGCTTGATTTGTATCGTTTTTACAAATCAATTGGGTGGAAACTTCTGAATAATACGGGCACTTACATCGAAAAGGAAGGACAAAAAATAGCACTACTTGGTGTTGAAAACTGGGGCGCCATAATGCGTTTTCCAAAGAAAGGCGACATCGAAAAAGCCAAACTTGGCTTTATGGATGCACCTATCAAAATCCTACTTTCGCATGACCCAACCCATTGGGATCATATTATAAGCAAAAGCCATCCCGATATTAGCCTAACGCTCGCGGGCCATACGCATGGAGCACAATTTGGTTTTGAACGCGGCAGCTTCAAGTGGAGCCCTGCACAATACATCTACCGCCAATGGGCTGGTTTATACCAATCGGCTGATAAAACGCAATACCTTTATGTAAATCGCGGAATTGGACATATTGGTTACCCAGGACGCATTGGAATTTTGCCAGAAATCACCCTTTTAGAACTTGTATAATTTTTTTACAAAAATAACAAACTGTTTTACAGCAGTTTAAAAAATTTTATTAAAAAGTTTCGATTTCAGAACATTCTGGTACGCTTTTTGGAAAAATCCAAACAATAGCGTTCTACACAAAATCCCAAGTACATTTTTCTTAATTACAAATACGGCCCCACTTTTAGGAGCATGGAAAAGGTGTACCCAGAATTTTGGTTAACGAAAGATATTACAAACCTAAATACCAATATGTTATGAAAACTTATCATTCAAATCAGACCCGGTTCCTAGCCCTACTCGCAGCAGTTATGATGCTAAACGGAACCCTAGCTTTGGCTCAACGTACAGAACGGGCACAAAGCAACACAGGTAGGCAGGTAAGCCCACGCGAACACCAACAGCCACAAAGGCCAGTAAAGGTGGAGGCACAAGAAAAAACTAAAATGCCTGCTGCATCCGATCGCACAAAGATTCAAAGGCAAGCTGAAAGAAAAGAAGCAGTAAGAAACGATTTCACGCTTCAAACCCGTCAAAACAGGCCAGCTACGAACCACCCAGAAACCAAGGTCCAAAGGCAAGCCGAGAAAAAAGAAGGCAAAAGAAATGATTTTACGCTTCAAACCCGTCAAAACAGGCCCATTTCAAACCAAACCGAAACCCGATTAAACGACAGAAGGCAAGGTGATGAAAAGGAGCGCGGCCAACTAAAAACCGAAAACCGCCCAAGGACATTTGACAGAACTTCAAGGGAATCAAAACACCGTTCAGATAGGTTTGACTCAAGAAAAGAATCCCACAAAGATTTTTCGATGCGGCACAACCGTTATAGCGACGACCGCTCAAAGCACCACCGCAGTAGAAATTCAGATTATTATCGCAGAGATCGCAACGACTTTCATCGCCATTATGGTCACAACTCCTACTACGATTATTATTGGCAACGGAACATTCCTTACTGGGCACCAAACTATGGTTACTATTCCTACACTAGGCATATTTACCTACCCGATTACAACTGTTACTACGATCTTTACAGAGGTTACTACATGTTCTTTGACGGCTTTTCTTGGTACTACTCTCCTGACTTACCTTGGTTTCTAGCCAATGTTGATTGGCGATATGTTCGCCAGGTAGAACTTGACGACTGGTACGACGACCCCTTCTATTACAATGATGATGACGTAATGGTTTACACTGGAAAATCATGCCATTGGGATTTCCACCACGCTGGAATGGCTGTAAACAACTACCACGGAATGCGTCAACCTGTAAACGGATACTTTAGGATTCAAGTGAACCTGTAACCATTCCCATACTATAAAAAGGCCCCCTAATGGGGGCTTTTTTTATCCTTGTATGTCAGCTAGGTCTTCATTGGGATAAGCATTCAACACATGCGCTGTATCAAGTTCCCAGGTATTTACAATTTCGATACAAGCTGCATGATACAATTCCAGATCTTGGCATTTGCGGATAAGCCTGATTACTCCAAGCCGGTTGCTAAACGAATACGACAAATACATCCAAATCATTTTCAATCGGTTAATGATGGCACCATGTTCTTTTTTGGCCGTGTACAAACCGTACTCCAAATTATCAAGAAAAGTGCTAAGCCGTTGCCTGCGTTCTTTATCATGCGGTAAGCTTAGGTTCGAAAGCAAACCAGGCAATTCAGGGTTCATAAGCGCTCCACGACCTAACATAAAATCAGATGTTTCTGGTAATAACGTTTTGAATTGCGTAAAATCAGCCAATGAAAACACATCGCCATTGTACCATAATGGATGCTTTGAAATGCTTAAGCAGGTTTTAAACGCGTTTGGATTAACCTTGCCTGAATATTGCTGTACAGCAGTTCGGGCATGAATAATAACATGCGAAATTGGATACTGATTAAACTTTTCTAACAATGGAAAAACCTCATTATCTGCATCGTACCCAAGCCTTGTTTTGATGGAGAGCTTTAGTTGTAAATAGGGTATAACATCATCCAAAATTCGCTGCACCTCATCCGGAAAAGGGATTAATCCAGAACCTCTTTTTTTATCAGCCACTTTTGGGAATGGGCAGCCTAGGTTCCAATTCAGCTCCGTATAGCCCAAATCCTTCATAGCCCGGGCTATATTCACTATTTCGGCGGCATCTTTCGATAAAACTTGCGGTATTACCTTAGCCGTATTTACCTTGGGTTGCACATCGGCAATCTTGTTCAAATTTACCTTATCAGGCCCTGTGGCTGCTATATAAGGCGCATAGGCTGATTCAATACCTCCAAACACTTTTACAAATGCATTGCGATATGCGGCATCGGTAACACCCTGAAAAGGTGCTAGATAAAACTTATTTAAACTCATTAGGTCAATAAACCGGTTAATTCCAAGGGATTTCGATGGGCATTTTAAGCCATTTGGATAAAAGCTGCTCAATTTCATTTTTCTGTGCAGGCTCAAGGTGGCTTATACGGGTACCATGGTTCCCTCCCTTCTTAATAAAACGAACTGAATTTGTGGCCGTTGTAGGCATGGCTGCTGAGGCCGTCCAAGGATCAAACTCGCCATAAATATAAATAATGTTATTGCCCTTGTACGAGATAAAATCACGGACTTTTTGCAACGTACTGGCCTTAAATGAATACGTTTCGTGCTTAGGTGCCATTATTTTATTATCGACATAACTGCCTTTTATGGCTAAGTACTTACCCAAGGCTGTGGTATCATAGCCATAATACCCCACTTCGGTATAGGCCTGATAGGAAAATGGATAAAAATAATCCATTCCAGGATGTGTATAGGATGCTGGAGGCACCACCATGGACAATGTTTTGTAAAACTTTTCGGGCGATTCGCCTGGCTTGGGTAACATGGTGGTGGTTATGCCCCATTGCCAATACGAAAACGGAAACTCCAACACCAAGTAGTCCAATGTTGAATCGGCACTCATGGCAAAAGTTGAATTGGTTTTGGCAACATCGGCTTTTAAAAGCGGCAGGATTTGGCTGCGATTTTTAAGTACTTCCTGTTGAAATGCTGTAATCTTGCTGCGGGTTTCGTTATCACCTACTTGCTTTAGGAAATAAATTTCACGTGGGTCTTCTTGGGCAATGTTGAAGGGAGCCACATAAGCCACAGTGGCATCAACATCATTCGGATAAAAAGTACGGTGATACACAGCGGTTTGCCCACCCTTGCTAATTCCTGTGGTAACAAATTTCCCTTTAAAGAGCTTTTTCAATAGCCCAATAATATAATGATGATCGGCAGCCGCATTTTCAACTGTTAAGTATTTCCATTTCAATGGCTTTGGGATTGATTTACCAAAATAACGGTGCTCAATAACTACTTGGTTGCAATTCAAGACCGGGGTCAATTCCTCGGCATAATGTTGGGCTGCCGCATAATCAGCTGCATATCCTTCTGTAACAATCAAAGTTGGTGCTTCATAATCACGGAATTGCAAAAAAACACGTTGCTGAAAGGTTCCCACAACCTTATCAGTATGATCAATCAATTGATTAACCATTACCTCATAACCTTCTGTGAAACCCGGGCTTGGCTTTATTATCTTGAACTCAACACCCGGTAGCATCTTTAACTTCTTTCCAAATTCGGTTAGCTCTTGGGCAAAAACATGAGGGGTTAAAAAGGCCCCAAGGCATACAACTAACAAAATAACAAGCTTTTTCATAGGGAATTTTATTTGAGATAGTTTAAATTACATGGGTAATATCCATTCTTGCATCACAAAGAAAACCATGTTAACTTGTTCAGTAAAAGCCTAAGTTTAATCCAGATTATTACAGGATGACGAACCAAACTGGGCTTTTAACCAAATTCACCAAGTTGCAGTAAGTGTATTTGGAAATTGAATTCAAGTACAACCTAGAACATCCTTATTAAAAGAATTGGGTTGCAAAAGTAGGGCTTAATTGGCTATTGCTTGCTTTATGAGCAAAGCATTGATACCTGAAATTTGATTTACATCTAGGTTTCAACCTATGAATTTCTCACATCTAAGACAATTATATATGATTTATAACCAGTAATTTAACAAAAGCTGATTGGATTGGTGCAAACGGTTGAAAAAATTCCCACATTTTACAAAACATTTAAAATCAAATTATTATGAAATAATTTTGCCATATGGGCTAATTGATTTACTTTTGTTGAGAATTGTGCTTTTACACATTCGCTCTAAGAATCAATCCCTATGCAGAAAATTATCACTGTAGAAGAAGCCATTTCCAAAATTAAAGACAATGCGGTTGTGATGGTGGGTGGCTTTATGGCTGGCGGAAGCCCAAAACAACTCCTTGATGCCCTTGCCAATTCGCCAATAACCGGACTTACCCTTATTTGCAACGACACTGCTTTTCCTGACAAAGGCGTTGGTCAATTGATTGTGAATGGGAAGGTTAAGAAGGTGATAACCTCACATATTGGCACCAACCCTGTTACAATCGACAAAATGAACAACAACGAAATTGAAGTTGAATTTGTACCCCAAGGAACCTTGGCTGAACGCATACGTTGTGGTGGTGCTGGGTTGGGTGGGTTTTTAACACCAACTGGTATGGGCACTGTGGTTGCCAATGGCAAACCTGTTATACAAATTGATGGCCGCGATTATTTATTAGAAAAACCATTAAAGGCTGATATCGCGCTTATTGGTGCTTTCAGGGGCGATAAAGAAGGCAACCTTGTTTACAGGGGCACATGCCAAAATTTCAATCCTCTTATGGCTATGGCCGCCGAAACTGTTATTGCCGAAATACGTGTTTTGGTAGAACCCGGTGAAATTGATATGGAATTGGTGCACACTCCTTCTATCTTTGTAGATCATATTGTAGTTTAAAATCAACCAAAAATATAATTGTTATGAAAGAAGCTAACAAATTAAACCTTAGCAAATCACTTCAAGAGTTTGAATATGCTAAATCAATCATTCCCGGTGGCGTATTGGGAATAAGAAGGCCTTACAATTTTGTGGAAGGCGAATACCCGATCTATTTCGAGCATGGCAAAGGCGGCCATGTGGTTGATTTGGATGGAAACGATTACATTGATTACCTCTGTGCCTATGGCCCCATGATCATTGGCAACCGCGAAGAGGAAATTGATAATGCCGTTATCAAGCAAATACAGGATAAAGGTTTTTGTTTTTCACTCACCCAACAGTATCAAAATCAACTGGCCGAGAAATTCAACCAATTGATTCCTTGTGCCGAAATGAGTGTGTTTGTAACCACAGGTTCCGATGCCACCACACTGGCTACACGTATAGCACGTTCATACACAGGTAGAAAAGGCATTATGCGCTGTGGCTACCACGGCTGGCACGACTGGTGCGTTGAAGTTAAAGGCGGTGTTCCTGCCAAGCTTTACGAAGACGTTTATGAGTTCGAGTACAACCACATCGAAAGCCTCGAAAAGCTTTTGATAGCTCATGGAGATGACGCTGCTGCCGTAATTATCACTCCGTTTGGCCATCCCTTAGCACATGAAATGGAAGAGCCAAAACCAGGTTTCCTGGAAGCCGTGAAGGAACTGGCCCATAAATATGGTGCTGTGCTAATTTTTGATGAAATCCGCTCTGGTTTCAGGGTTTCGATTGGTGGCGCCCAAAAGTATTATGGCGTAACACCCGATATGGCCGTTTTTGGAAAAGCCATGGCCAACGGATATGCAATTGGAGCCGTTACCGGAAAACGCGAGTTTATGAAAGAAGTGGAAAAGAACGTGTTTGTTTCATCCACTTTCTTCCCCAACAGCCTGAGTTATGTGGCTTCACTCAAAACCATCGAGATTTTGGAACGCGACAACGTTATTGATAAAATCTGGGAAAAGGGAACGTATCTAAACAACAACATTGCCAAACTAATTGAAAAATACGATGTTGGCGCACGCATCTCTGGCATTCCCCCCATGATGTTCATCACGTTTGATAAGGATGAAGCCAGACAATACAAAAACAAACGCACCGATTTCTATACCCAACTCATCCGTCGTGGCGTGTTCCTGCAGCCGTTCCATCATGGGTACATCTGTTACCGTCATACCCAAGAAGATTTGGATTACACACTCCAATCCATCGAAGAATCGTTGCAATACGTTAAGGCTAAATA
>CAZKHA010000077.1:0-7037 GCA_964552325.1 uncultured Bacteroidales bacterium | reverse complement strand
TATGGATAAACTAATTATTACGGCTGCTATTTGCGGCGCAGAAGTCTTGAAAGAACACAACCCTGCTGTTCCTTACACGGTTGAAGAGTGTGTAAGGGAAGCCAAATCGGCCCGTGATGCCGGTGCTTCCATCATTCACCTTCATGTGCGTTGGGACGATGGCAAACCCACCCAAGACAAAGGACGTTTTAAGGTTGTAATGGACGCTATTAAGGCTGCCTGCCCCGATGTAATTATTCAACCCAGTACCGGCGGAGCCGTGGGCATGAGCAACGATGAACGCTTGCAACCCACTGAATTAAAACCCGAAATGGCGACCCTTGATTGCGGTACCTTAAATTTTGGGGGCGATGATGTGTTTGAAAATACCGAAAACACCATCAAATACTTTGGCAAGCGGATGATTGAACTTGGCATAAAGCCTGAGTTGGAAGTATTTGATAAAAGCATGATTGACATGGCCTTACGGCTGCACAAAAAAGGCTTCATCCTCGACCCGATGCACTTTGATTTTGTAATGGGCGTTAATGGAGGAATAACTGGAGAATTGCGCGATTTTGTATTCTTGCGCGGTTCCATCCCAGCAAATTCAACCTATACTGTTGCTGGCATTGGGCGCTTTGAATTCCCGCTGGCCATGGCCGCCATCATTGATGGGGGAAATGTGCGCGTTGGATTTGAAGACAATGTGTTTATTTCGAAAGGTGTTTTGGCCAAATCGAATGGCGAATTGGTTGAAAAAGTTGTTCGCATGGCCCGTGAACTTGGCCGTGAAATAGCCACCCCTGACGAAGCCCGCAAAATATTGGGATTAGCTGCCCGCCAGATTTAATCAAATAATATTTAATTCATTTAAAATCAAAAAAATGCAAAAAAAAGTCGTTTACGAATTTTGCATGAAACCATAACACCAACCCCATTACCATGAAAAAAGGAAACAAATACGGTGTTCACCGTGTGATAGAACCCAAGGGCGTTTTGCCCCAACCCGCCAATAAAATTGACAACAATATGGATGAAATCTATGACAATGAAATCCTTATTGACGTTATAACCTTGAATATTGACTCTGCAAGTTTTACGCAAATAGAAGAGCAAGCTGGCGGCGACGAGAAGAAAATTGCCGAAATAATGCTTGGCATTGTTGAGAAGCAAGGCAAACACCGAAATCCGGTTACCGGCTCGGGAGGTATGTTATTGGGTATTGTCGAAAAAATTGGCACAGCCCTCGAAGGCAAGACCGACCTTAAAGTTGGAGATAAGATTGCTACATTGGTTTCGTTATCCTTAACCCCACTGCGCATCGATAAAATCAAGGAAATCCGCAAAGACATCGACCAAGTGGATATTGACGGCAAAGCTATCTTGTTCGAAAGTGGAATTTACGCCAAGATTCCTGCCGATATGCCCGAAAAACTGGCTCTTTCGGCTTTAGATGTGGCTGGAGCTCCAGCCCAAACAGCCAAATTGGTTAAACCCGGCGACACCGTTCTGATTATTGGGGCTGGTGGCAAATCGGGTATGTTGTGTTGCTATGAAGCCAAAAAACGTGCAGGTGTTACGGGCAAGGTAATTGGCCTTTGTCATAGCGAAAAATCAACCAAACGTCTGATAGAACTCGGTTTTTGCGATCACGTATTTGCTGCCGATGCCACCCAACCAGTAGCCGTTCTCGAGAAAATTGAAGAACTCACCAATGGCCAAATGGCAGACATTACCATCAACAATGTTAACATAACTGACACCGAAATGACCAGTATTTTGTGTACAAAAGACACGGGTATTGTATATTTCTTTAGCATGGCTACCAGCTTTACAAAAGCTGCTTTGGGAGCCGAAGGCGTGGGTAGCGATGTAACCATGATAGTTGGAAACGGTTACACCCGTGGCCATGCTGAAATTACGCTTGAACTCCTACGCGAAAGCGATAAACTACGTAAAGTGTTTACAGAGCTCTACGCTTAAGCAATAATTACCGGAGTGGGTTGGGGTTAAAAGCCTTGCCCACTCTTTTTACTTACATAAACTACCTAATAACAGGCTCTTATGAGCCAATTTTAATATAACCACTTAGCCTTTTTTACTATGTTGCAAGGATGCCGTTTTGGAACCCATCGGGTGATAGAGCCCCAAGGCACGCTCCCACAACCCGCTCAAAGCATTGATAACACCATGCGGGTACATCATAATGAGTTGCTGATAGATGTAAAAACCCTGAATATCGACTCGGCTAGTTTTACCCAAATAAAGCAAACATGCAATGCTGATGTTGAAAAGATGGAAGCCATGATCCTTTCGATTGTGAACGAACGAGGTAAAATGCAAAACCCCGTAACGGGTTCAGGAGGAATGCTAATTGGCGTAGTGAAGGAAATTGGCCCAGCATTTAGCGATAAAACCGTTAAAGCGGGCGATAAAATCGCAACTTTGGTTTCTCTTTCGCTTACTCCACTTAAAATCAATAAAATAAAGGAAATTAAACTTAACAACGACCAAGTAGATGTAGAGGCAGAAGCAATACTTTTTGATAGTGGCATCTTTGCCGTTTTACCAGACGACATCCCCGAAAAACTTGCCTTAGCCGCTTTGGATGTAGCAGGCGCACCAGCACAGGTTGAACGCTTGGTTAAACCCGGCCACACGGTTTGTATAATTGGCGGTGGCGGCAAATCAGGGGTGCTGTGTTGTTATCAGGCCTTAAAAAGTGCTGGCCCAACCGGTAAGGTTATTGTAGTTGAATACTCCAAAACCAATGCCCAACGCATTATTGATCTGGGGCTTGCCACCCATGTTGTAGTTGCCGATGCCACCAATGTTATGGACGTTTACACGAAAGTTACGGCCATTACAGGCGAGGAGGGATGCGACATCACCATAAACAATGTAAACGTGCCCTCTACTGAAATGACCTCAATTTTGGTAACAAAGGACAGTGGCTCGGTATATTTCTTCTCGATGGCAACCTCTTTTTCGAAAGCCGCCTTAGGAGCCGAAGGTGTAGGAAAAGACATCAACCTGATTGTGGGCAATGGCTATGCCCGTGGCCATGCCGAGCTTACCCTGAATATAATCAGGGAATCAAAAGAAATTCGCGAACTATTTGAGACCCTTTACGTGTAAATAATCATAAAACATAGATATGCTTGTAAATAGAAGAAAAGAGTTTTTTCCAGAAGCCACCGATGAACAATGGAACGATTGGAAATGGCAGGTAAAAAACCGTATCGAGACTTTTGAGCAGCTCAAAAAGTACATTGAGCTAACCCCTTCGGAAGAGGAAGGCATTAAGAAATCGCTGGAAACCCTCCGCATGGCTATCACTCCTTATTACCTTTCGTTAATTGATAAGAACGACCGCAACTGCCCAGTTCGTAAACAAGCCGTGCCCTCGGGCGAGGAAATGTACCAAAGCCCTGCTGACTTGCTCGATCCCTTGCATGAAGATGAAGACTCTCCGGTTCCTGGCTTGACGCACCGCTATCCGGATAGGGTGTTGTTTTTGATAACCGACATGTGCTCAATGTACTGCAGGCATTGTACCCGCAGACGTTTTGCAGGCCAAAACGATTGCGAATCACCCTCCGAACGCATACAAAATGCGATTGATTATATAGCTCGTACCCCACAAGTACGCGATGTTCTCCTTTCGGGCGGCGACGCCTTATTGGTTAGCGATAAGATGCTTGAGTCAATTATCCAACGCCTACGCGCCATCCCACATGTTGAAATTATTCGCATAGGATCGCGTACGCCTGTAGTTTGCCCACAACGTATTACCGACGATTTGGTGAATATGCTCAAAAAGTATCATCCCATTTGGCTGAATACCCATTTTAACCATTCGAATGAAATTACCCCCGAATCAACCGAAGCTTGCGCCAAATTGGCCAATGCTGGCATCCCGCTAGGGAACCAAACGGTTCTATTGCGTGGGCTCAACGATTGTGTACATGTGATGAAACGTTTGGTGCACGACTTGGTAAAAATCAGGGTAAGGCCTTATTACATCTATCAATGTGACCTTTCGATGGGTTTACAGCATTTTCGCACGCCTGTTTCAAAAGGGATTGAAATTATTGAAAGCTTACGCGGACACACCTCGGGTTATGCTGTGCCTACCTTTGTGGTGGATGCACCCGGCGGTGGAGGAAAAACCCCTGTAATGCCTACTTACCTTATTTCGCAAAGTCCTGGCAAGGTTATCTTGCGCAACTTTGAAGGCGTTATAACCACTTATACAGAACCCGACGACTATAAGAATGAATGCCACTGCCCCGATTGCCAGAATGCGCAACAAACTGAGGGCGTAGCTTCTTTGTTTAAGGGCGATAAACTTTCGATAGAACCCGAAGGACTCTCACGCAAAAAACGCCACGACTAAGCTGTGCCATTTATCGGCAACATATTACCCTATAAAAGCCTTGCCATTGTTGGGCTCGAAAAAAATACCGGCAAGACCGAATGCTTAAACTATGTAATTAAGCGCCTGAAAGATAGCGGTAAAAAAATTGCACTTACATCGATAGGGGTTGATGGCGAATCTACCGATAGCGTAACCCAAACATCGAAGCCAGCCATTACGGTTTACAAAAACATGGTGTTCGTAACCTCCGAGAAGCATTACAAGACAAAACAAATTGTATCGGAAATACTGCATCTGGGTCAGCATCATACCGCACTCGGTCGATTGGTAACGGCAAGGGCTTTGGCCACAGGCCAAGTGCTCTTCTCGGGTCCATCGACCACCACCTGGCTAAAGCAGGAAATTGAGCGGATGCAACAGTATCAGATTGATACTACCATTGTGGATGGTGCCCTTTCGCGCATGAGCCTAGGCTCACCAGCGGTTACACAAAGCATGATTTTAACTACTGGAGCTGCCCTTTCGCCTAGTATCAGCAGTATTGTGCAGAAAACCCGTTTTGTTTATAACTTGCTTCAACTGGAAGTTTTCGAAACTCAATACGTTGACATGCTTACCCAGTCAGAGCAAGGTGTATTTGAAATTCAGGAAACCTTGGCGCCTCGCAAATTGGACATCCCTTCGGTACTGTTGCTTGACCAATACAAGGATGCATTAAATGCGTCAAACCATACGTATTATGTAGCAGGCGCAATAAACGATAAACTGTTGAACTATCTCAGGATACAAAAGCATATTGAACAAACCACGTTAATAGCCCGCGATTTTACCAAGTTCTTTGTAACCTCGGCTGCTTTGCAGGCTTTTCTTAAAAGAGGAGGCCAAGTAAAGGTTTTGCTCAAGCCAAGCTTGTTGGCTATTTGTGTTAATCCTGTTTCGCCTCAAGGTTTTACACTCAAATCGAGCGAATTATGCCATGCTATACAGCAACACGTTCATGTGCCGGTATATGATATCCGAAAAATTTGAACCATGATAAGAATTAAGGATATAACAAGCATTGATCAGGGATTTCGCTTTATGGTTGACAGCCTCGAAATTCAATCGGCACCTGGGCGAAGATTGCTGTTGAATACAGCGTTTTGTTTCAACCCAAGCCAGTTACATGATTATTTTGACCACATTGAGCAATGCCAACATTTGATTAATTCGGCTAGCTGTACACAATTACAACAAATTCAAGCAAAACTAAGCCAGGTAAACGATATTGAGCGCACGCTCACAAATCTAGCCAATGCAACTACTCTTGATGATGTAGAATTGTTTGAGATAAAACAGTTTAGCCTGTTAGCATTGGATGTGAATGAACTTTTGGTTGAAGCCAAATACAGTTTACCATTAGATATTCCCGATCTTACAGACGCTTTCCGCATTTTAGATCCCGAAAATCAGCGAATACCGTATTTCTATATCTATCCGGCTTACGATACCGAATTGGCCCATTTGCGAAGAAAAATGGAGCTCAAATCGCCAGAAGATAAAGAAGAATGGGCCGAATTGTTCGCGCGCTGTACCGAAAAGGAAGACCAAATAAGGCAACAATTGTCGCAGCAATTAATGGAACATGCCAGCAGTTTATTGCTTGCTTTTAACGCTTTAGCACAATTGGATATTCTTTTAGCCAAAACATTACTTGCTCTTAAATTTAATTTGTGCAAACCCAAAATTGATTCCACAAGCACGGCTTATGTCGGGTTAATCAATCCATGGGTGCAAGGCTTGTTAGCTACTGAAAGCAAAGAATTCCAAGCCCTATCCATCGAACTTAAAGCCGCACCTTGCCTGATAACCGGTGCAAACATGGGTGGAAAAACCGTGTTGCTTAAAACATTGGCCACAGCACAATACCTCTTTCAGTTTGGATTTTATATACCGGCACAACATGCTCAAATAATGCCTGTTGAGGAACTTGTTTGCAGCATGGGCGACCAACAATCGACCGTGCAAGGCTTATCGTCGTTTGCTGCCGAAATGCTAGTGATTGACAAAATGATTCGGCTAGCAAGTTCTAGCAAGCGCATCCTTGCGCTCATTGACGAGCCAGCTCGTACCACTAACCCCAGCGAGGGCAAGGCTTTGGTGCAGGCCATTCTCGATGAACTCACCAGCTTGAGGATCATAAGCGTGGTTACCACACATTATTCCGTTCCTGACACAGGCATTGACCGCTGGCAAGTTAAAGGATTAAAAATAGACCAGCTCCCCACAGATTTAAAACCTACCGACCTTACCCTGTATATGGATTATACCTTGATAAAGCCCTCTGGAGAAAATCTACCTGCCGAAGGGCTAAAAGTTGCCTCTTTATTAGGCGTAAACAAACATCTACTCGAACGAGCCAAACAATACCTTAAGCAAAACACGCAATAAATTAAGATAACTAAAAATATGCATACCAGTAAATTAGGATTAGACTTCACCAAAGTTGACCTTGCACGACAAGTAGCACGAAACATTGCAAACCAAGTGCAAAATTTTGTTGACAATTACACAACAGTTGCTGTTGAACGCACTTTATGCCGTCTGATGGGTATTGATGGTATTGATGCCAATGAAGTTCCTTTGCCCAACATTGTGGTTGACGACCTAAAAAACAAAGGCGTTTTGCAACAAG
>CAZKHA010000076.1:0-15055 GCA_964552325.1 uncultured Bacteroidales bacterium | reverse complement strand
GAATTTATTTGTCAGAAAGACAGTTTCTTATGTGCAGCCCAAGGTATTGATATTGATATTGCTTTTACCAAAAAAATTGGTGCTGGCCTGTTCGGGGGCGAAGGTTTTATCTTACAACGCTTATCTGGCAATGGAATGGCCTTTGTTCATGCCGGTGGTACCATCATTAAACGTACCTTGCAACCGGGTGAACGCCTAAGGGTAGATACCGGCTGTTTAGTGGCCATGCAACCCAGTGTTGATTATGATATTCAGTTTGTTGGCGGTTTTAAGAATGCCTTGTTCGGTGGCGAAGGCTTGTTTCTGGCCCAATTAACTGGTCCCGGCATCGTTTACCTGCAAAGCCTGCCCTTCTCCCGCTTGGCCGATCGCATCATCTCAGCTTCGCGCTACCAAAACCGCGACGAAAGCACTGGCATTGGTGGGATTGGTGGTGGCTTGTTAGGCGGATTACTCGGCGGCGACAGAAAATACTAACACGCTTATCCATTTTCTTTTACTTTCAAAGTATAACGGAGGTTTAAGTTACAGGTCTTTTGCAATTACGAATAACTTGAACCTCTGTTTTTTGTGTATTTGATACGAATTTATGTTTGATGGTTTATGAATTTGTTGGGGAAAACGCTACCAGAGCTGGATTCCATTCTTGCAGAATTTGGCCTAAACGAATACGCCTTAAAACTAGCTTATTGGCTCTATAAACGGCCTGGCTCAGCCTTTCAACAAATGGATTCTCTACCCAAAAGGGTCCGAGGCATTCTTGAAACCAACTTCAGCATTCAAATACAACAACCCGAATATCAACAATCTTCAAGTGATGGCACCCGAAAATTTGTATTTCGGTCAAGGGATGCTTTTATCGAAACGGTGTATATGCCTTATGCTCAAAGGAACACACTATGTATTTCATCGCAAGCAGGTTGCCGGTTTGCGTGTAAGTTCTGCAACACCGGTAAGCAGGGTTTTAGCCACCAACTATCTGCCCAAGAAATTATTAACCAGGTTATCAGCATCAATCAACAATTACCAATTACACATATTGTTTTTATGGGAATGGGCGAACCTTTCGACAATACAAAAGAGGTTATAAAGTCCTATGAAATCCTAACTGCTCAATGGGGATTAGCTTTTGGGGCCACAAAAATTACGGTTTCAACAATTGGGATTTTAGAGGGCTTGAAGCATTATGTCTTGAATACCAAAGGTAACTTAGCCATTAGCATGCATTCTCCATTTCCTAGTCAGCGCTTGGAGTTAATGCCTTCAGAAAGAGCTAATACAATTGTGGATGTAATTCAATTTTTAAACGAACATCCCTTTCAAAAACCTCGAAGGCTAAGTTTTGAGTACCTTTTGCTAAAAGGAGTTAATCATTCAACCGAACATGCTCAAGCTACAGCTGATCTCCTGAAAGGATTAAACTGCCATGTTAACTTATTGCCATACAATACATTCGATGGGGTATTTGAAATGGTAGGAACTGATGAAACCGAACGTTTCAGGCAAGAACTAAATAAGCATGGCGTGATGGCAACCCTACGCAAAGCCCGTGGAACGGATATTGCTGCAGCCTGTGGCTTGCTATCAGGGAAAGGGCTGAGTTAAAGGGAGAAGAAAGGTGAAAGGTAAGAGGTAAAAGGTTAAAGAAGTGAGTTGTGAGAGGTGGGTAGGAAGTAAGCAGAGGTAGTTGCTCGATAATCGTATTGCTTCGTATCCTTAATTCTTTGAATAATCTTCCATTCTTCGATAATTTTCCAAATCTCCAAATCTGCACATCTTCACATTCTCAAATCCGGCCTCTCCGAGGCATTGAACCAACCTCTTAACATGAGCACATTAGCACACCAGCTCATTAACTAATTAATTTCCACATCTTCACATCTTCACATCTTCACATTAGCACATCAGCACATTAGCACATTAAAACAATAACTCCTACTCCATCAACATCCTCAATATCCACTTCTTAAAGCCATTGTAGGGTGGATATTTTACAAACGGTTCAAATAGATTGGTTTTATACAATACACTTTTGTAATGCGAAAAGGTCTTAAAACCTTCTTCGCCATGATAACTACCAAGTCCACTGTTGTTTACTCCGCCAAACGGCAAATTGGGATTGGCTATGTGCATAATGGTATCGTTAATGCAGCCACCACCAAACGAAACTTGTTGCAAGACCTTTTTAATCAATGCCTTATTTGCTGAAAACAGATATAAGGCCAAGGGTTTTGACTGCCTGCGTATTTTCATGATGGCTTCATCAAGATTTGTTAGAGTTAATACTGGCAACAAAGGACCAAAGATTTCCTCTTGCATAACCTTGTCGTCCCAACTTATATCTTTTAATATTGTTGGGGAGATGTATTTTTGCGCCCGATCAGTCAATCCACCAAAAAACACCTTATCGGATTGTATGAGGTTTGTAAGCCTATCAAAATTCCGTTCGTTGATTATTCGGACATAAGCTTCGCTTTTAGCAGGCTCAGTACCAAGGTTTTTCTGGATTTCTTGTACCAACAGGTTTAAAAACTTATCGCGTATTTCTGGTGCAACAAGCACATAATCAGGAGCAATACAGGTTTGGCCCGCATTAAGGAACTTTCCCCAAACCAGGCGTTTGGCAGCCATTTTCAAATTTGCGTCCTTTAAAACGATGCAAGGGCTTTTACCACCCAATTCAAGCGTAACCGAAGCAAGGTTTTTAGCAGCTGCAGCCATCACGATCTTTCCAACCACAGGGCTTCCGGTAAAGAAAATCTTATCAAATGGAAGTTCAAGCAATTGGGTTGTTTCGGGCACACCACCTTCTATTACATGAAAGAATTCCGCTTTAAAATTGCTGTTAATCAATTTGCACATGATGGCTGAAGTATTGGCAGCCAACTCACTGGGTTTCAAGATAACCGTATTCCCCGCAGCAATGGCCGCCACAACCGGTGCCAAGCTTAATTGGTACGGATAGTTCCATGCTCCAATAACCAATGAACAGCCATAAGGCTCTGGCATTATTCTACTTTTCCCCGGGAAATTGGCAAGATTGGTACTTGCACTCTTTGTGCTTGCCCAATCATCAATATAAAACAAGGTATCGCTTATCTCCTTATAAATCAATGCCAATTCGGTTGAATAGTTCTCGAACGACGATTTCCCAAAATCTGCAAAGATGGCCGCGTCCAACTCCTTTTCATTGGCCTTTAGGATGGTACGTAACTTTTTCAGGCTATCCTTGCGAAACTTTAGCGGACGCGTATTATTAGCAAAGAAAAAATTCCTTTGAATTTCAAATACTTGAGATATAGATTGCATATTCTTTGTATTATTTGTTGTGACCCGTAAAATGATTCATGGAACGATAAATACCGAACCATTTTCCAATAATTAAATCGAACCAACGAGGTGGTAAAAGCCCAGCGGCTAAGGGGGTGAACCGGACCAAAAATGGCAGTCGTAATCGAATTTTATTCTGTTCAATTGCCCTAACTATTTTATTAGCAACATAGTCAGGCCTCAGTATGGGTAACAAAGCGGTAGATTCTACACCATCAAACATACCTGTACTTATGTAATAGGGATTAACGGTGGTAACATGTAAATCTTTCTTAAGAGCTTCCAATTCAATACGCAGCGAATCTGACCATCCATTCATGGCCCATTTGCTAGCCACATAAACTGACATTTTTGGATTGCTAACCAAACCTGCTGCTGAGGATACATTAATTATATGTCCACCACCCTTTTCAATCATACGTGGTAAAAAAGCCCTTGTAACTTGCATTGAACCAATGATATTTACGTTCATCGTAAAATTGATTTCATCCGGATGGTGATCCACAAACTGCTTGCCTACTATAACACCAGCATTGTTAATCAAAATATCGGGGCAAATTCCAGCTTGTAACAATTTGTTAGCCTCTAATAGAATGCTTTGAGTGTTTGATACATCAACTACCGAGTACAAAACCGAAGTGCTTTGTTGGCCAAACACTTGGGGTAATTGTGTTTGGAATTGTTGGTTTATATCCCAAATTATAAGTTTCTTGACTCCTTTGTTAAGAAGCATATTACTTATAATCAATCCTATACCTGATGCGCCGCCGGTTATTAGGGCTGTTTTGTCTTTAAACTTGGTCATTATTTCAAAATTTCGATATAAAAGTACAACTTATCACGCTTACTCCACCAAAAAATGAAGAAAGACTTTTGTGATTCAACAATTGAACCCTTATCTTTGCAAGCAACTTAACAACGTACCATCTTAAAAATAACACAGTTCAATTCGGAAGCTTCTTTTAAAAAGCTCAACACATTATTAATCAGCACAATAAAAAATTGTTATGAATATATTTGTAGCCCGTCTTTCACAAAGTGTCACTACAGAAGCATTATTAAATCTGTTTTCACCTTTTGGTACTATTACCCATGCGAGAGTAATAATTGATAAAGATTCCGGAAAATCAAAGAGTTATGGATTTGTGGAGATGCCAGATATTGTTGAGGCCATGGAAGCTATTAGTGCGTTGAACAACAAGGAGATTGAAGGCCGTAAAATTGAGGTGAAGCATTCAAAAGCCCAAGCTAAACCCGAGCCGGCATTAATCCTTAAAAAGGAAAAGAGACGCAGGCCCGATGATGAGTATTAAACCAACATACAACTATTGTTGATCTTTTGGCGAGTTTGATTTGCTTTCAAAAAGTAACTTTTCTTTCAAAACATCATATTGAGGCCAATTTCCGAGCCTCATTTTTTTTATAACTAGTTTAGGCACAGGATCAAACCCGTGCGTACCCCATGGATGGCAACGTAATATGCGGTTAGTGCCCAATTTTAGGCCTTTAATTGTACCGTGGCGCTGCAATGCTTCGAGGGTATAAGTTGAGCACGTGGGCAGATGCCTGCAAGCCGCTGGTGTTAATGGCGAAATCAAGTACTGATAAATCTTGATTATCAGCCAAAAAGGAAAAATTAAGATGGATCGTAGCATTATCCAAAAGTACTATTTTCAATTGATGTGAAAAAAAATACTTGGTTTTTAGCGGGCTTAGACTGTAATATCATATAAATGTCTATCTTTGCGCCTCCAAAATGCGGATGTGTCGTAATTGGTAGCCGAGCCAGACTTAGGATCTGGTGCCGAGAGGCGTGGGGGTTCGAGTCCCTTCATCCGCACACAAACAAACCATTGTTTAGAAACCACTAAGAAATCTTGGATTATGGCCAACATACGTAACACGAAGAAAGACATTGATTATGTTGTAAATGAAGTAATAGCCGATTGCCTGAACTTCCTTTACATTAAAAAAGCTGATACCGAAGATCAAACACTTACCCTTATCGATGAAATGTTGATACTACGTGACGATTTGTACGCTCGCGTAAACAATATCGATGGAAAAGATAATCCAGCTTTGGTAAAAGCCCACTTCCGGAAGATCTTTAAAGATTTAGAAGAGAAAAGCAATGTTGTCCTCGAAAAGCTTAGCGCACTAATCAGAAAGTAAACTATCTGATATAAAGAAACTTAAATTGCCGGGTTTATCCCGGTTTTTTTGTATCTCTAAAAATTGAACATGCTATGCCAATACCCGTAAGCATAAAAATCGTATATTTGCACCCTTTTTAATATTAATTGTAATTAAATGGAAATCACCCGAGAAAGCATCGGTGTACTTACCGAAACCATCAAAATTAACTTCAGCGAGGCTGATTATACTGAACGTGTTCAGAAAACACTTAAAGACTTCCAACGCAAAGCCAATGTACCTGGATTTAGGCCTGGCAAGGTTCCTTTTGGTCAGGTAAAACGCATGTATGGAAAATCCGTTTTGTTGGATGAAGTTAACAAGCTAATTTCAGAAAGCCTTGAAAAATACCTCACTGAGTCAAAACTGAACCTGCTCGGACATCCATTGCCCAATCACGAAAAAAACGATACAATCGATTTTGATACCCAAACCAGTTTCGAATTATGCTTTGACATTGGCCTAGCTCCAGAAATTGACCTGCAGATTGATAAATCGATTAGCGTTGTAAATTACAGCGTACAAGCCGATAATGACACACTTGAAAAATACATTGGCGAATTGCAAGAACGTTTTGCGAACCAGGTTGATGCAACCGAAATTGGTGCTGATTCAAGCATTTCGTTCGATTTTACAGCCCTTGATGAGCAAGTCATTAGTTTTGAAAATGCCTATTCGGGTTCTGCTAGCCTAAACTTGGCTGATACTGCAGAAGACCTTAAAAACCAATTGCTAGGTTTAAAGGTTGATGATATAAAAACAATAAACTTTGCAAAATTATTGGCTGATGACCAAAAGGCAGCCCAAATTTTACAAGTTGATGAAACGGATGAAGTTGCAGTACAATCCGATTACCAGGTTCAAATTAAGTCAATTACCAGCAAAGTAAAGGCTGAGATGAACGAGGATTTGTTTAAAAAAGTGTATGGTGAGGATGTAACAACAGAGGAAGAATTCAGGGCTCGCCTATTGGCAGAAGCCAACCAACAATTCCAACCTACTGCCGATAAAGTTTTCTTGGAAGATACCATTGATGTGTTGCTCGAAAAGGCTGCAATTCCTTTGCCTGATGCGTTTTTAAAACGTTGGCTCATCGAAACGCAGAAAGAAACCGTTTCGGCAGAGGATGTTGAAAAGAATTACGACCTAAAATATGCCAATGGAACCCGTTGGGAAATACTTGAAGGAAAAATTATTCTCGAAAACAACCTGACAGTTACACGTGAAGATATCAAGAAAAAATTGCTCAACGACCTCATCACCCAGTACTTCCCTTACCTAAAGGGCAAAGAAGACGAACTTGATGAGCGTATGAACAGCTTCGTTGAAAACATGATGAAAAACGAGAAAGAGGTAAAACGCCTTTACGACCAAATCATGGAACAAAAGCTGATAAATTTCTTTAAAGACACCATTAGTACCGAAACAAAATCGGTTACTATCAATGAGTTTATTGAAATAATGAACGCAAAAAAGAAATACAACGTTCATGACCATGACCATTCACATCATGACCATGGACATGATCACGATCATGAACATTAATTAATGTATAGATGAGACCCGACGAATTTAATAAATATGCAACCAAGCACATGGGTATCAATAGCCAAGTGCTTCAGAAATACGTAAGTATTTCTAATAATTACATTTCACCCACCATAATCGAGGAGCGTACGCTCAACATAGCTACCATGGACGTGTTTTCGAGGTTGATGATGGATCGCATCATTTTCCTTGGGGTGCCTATTGATGATTATGTGGCCAATATCATTCAAGCTCAGCTTTTATTCCTCGAAAGTGTTGATTCAAAGAAAGATATACAAATTTACCTGAATACCCCTGGTGGTTCGGTATATGCCGGCTTAGGCATTTATGATACCATGCAGTATATTAATCCAGATGTTGCTACTATTTGTACCGGTATGGCAGCTTCGATGGGTGCTGTACTGCTATGTGCAGGCCACAAAGGTAAACGTACAGCTTTGAAACATTCACGCGTATTAATTCATCAACCGATGGGAGGCGCCGAAGGCCAAGCTTCTGATATTGAAATAACTGCACGTGAAATCCAAAAACTAAAGAAGGAACTTTACGAAATTATTGCCCACCACAGCGGCCAGACTTATGAAAAAATCTGGGCCGATTCTGATCGCGACTACTGGATGACTGCTGAAGAATCACGTGATTATGGCATGATTGATGAAATTCTGTTCCGTCCAACAAAATTGATAACCACACCCTAATACGACCTAATGGCCAAAACAACTGAAAAGTGCTCTTTTTGCGGAAGGCTTAAAACCGATGCCAACATACTGATTATGGGTATGAATGCCCATATTTGCGACTATTGTGTGCTGGATGCTGCTGACATTGTGCAAAACGAACTTCCGCTTAGCCGTTCAACCGCGGCCAATAAATTGAAATTGCTTCCACCAACCGAAATTAAGGAACACCTTGATAAATACGTTATTGGACAAGATGAAGCAAAAAAAGTGCTGGCCGTTGCAGTTTACAACCATTATAAAAGGGTTGATCAGCCTGCCAACAAAAAGAAGGCTGAGGAAGTTGAAATTGAAAAGTCGAACATAATTTTTATTGGAGAAACAGGTACTGGCAAAACCTTATTAGCCCGTACCATCGCTAAACTACTTGCTGTTCCGTTCTGTATAGCCGATGCTACCGTACTTACCGAAGCTGGTTATGTGGGCGAAGATGTGGAAAGCATCTTAACCCGCTTGTTGCAAGCTGCTGATTATGATGTGCCTTCAGCCGAACGTGGGATAGTGTTTATTGACGAAATTGATAAAATTGCACGCAAAAGCGATAACCCATCCATCACACGCGACGTGTCGGGCGAAGGTGTGCAACAGGCTTTGCTTAAACTTTTGGAAGGAAGCCAGGTTAATGTACCACCTCAAGGCGGACGTAAGCACCCGGAACAAAAAATGATTCAGGTTAATACACAAAACATCCTCTTTATTGCCGGTGGGGCTTTTGATGGAATCGAAAAGAAAATTGCCAACAGATTGCGCACCAATACCATAGGCTACAAACACCAACATACAGGGCATGAGATTGATAAGGCCAATATGCTTCAGTATGTTTCGCCTCCCGATCTTCGCTCGTTTGGACTGATTCCTGAACTCGTTGGTCGTTTTCCGGTAACCTGCCATTTAGATCCCCTAGATAGGGCTACTCTTAAGCGGATATTAACCGAACCCAAAAATGCACTTATCAGGCAGTATGTTAAGTTGTTTGAAATGGATAAGGTTAAACTCGAATTTGAAGAAGAGGTGCTTGATTTTGTGGTAGATAAAACCATTGAGTTTAAGTTGGGTGCGCGTGGTCTTCGTTCTATTCTGGAAAGTATCCTAACCGACCTGATGTTTGAAATCCCTTCGATGACTGACAAGAAATCATTTAAGATTGATCGAGAATATGCCGAAAGCAAATTTAAGATTTCGAACATATCAAAACTAAAGGTGGCCTAAAGCCTACAAACAAAACTGAAACCCCCGGTAGCCATGGTTATCGGGGTTTTTTGTGTACCAGCTCATAGTTTTTTGTACTTTTGGTTATCCAAAACGGCTTTCGGTGCCTAAACGAAAAACCTTACCCTAATCATTTCTTGCTTTGATGTCCTTAACTGACAAAGTATTCATTATTAAGTTTCTTGACGATAAAGCATGGCTTATAGCAACCAAAAGCTTATCGTTAAAAGCGGCAGGTTTACCCGAAACAGTCGATTGTTTTAACCAAGCCGCTTATTGGAAAATTAAGATACTTTTTCATAATTCGCACGAACGCAGGCTGTTTGCCGAAATTGTTGGTTATTACATAGGAGAAACCGAATTTCCGGAATCACAATTGGAATGGCACGAAAACTTGGAACAAATTGAAAGTGTAACCTATCGCAGCATTCAAACCTCGAGCTTACTGCATACGATCGGGCGAATTCAACCAAAGCTACATGAAATTCCTAAACAAATTGAACCTAAAATAGTTATTCCAACTGAGCAAAAAGCCGTTATACCACAAGATCAGTTAATAAGGCAGTTTACCTGCCATGTTACTGTGCCCATAAAAAAACTTAAATTTTGCCATGGGAAAGTTACGTTTGAAAAATTCTTTACCGAAATAAAACAAGACCAAACAATTAGCATTTATAATTATGAGATACGCGAAGAATTTGATGCCATAAAGAACTATTTTGCCAATGTTTGGAAATCAAAGTCAATAAATGTAACTGTTACCTTTTTTTTACTAAATGATGAAATAAGTGAAGTAAAAGCATTTTCACCAGAAATTTACCGAATAAATAAGCAACTTATTGAAAATGTTAAGTTTGAGTTTGTACGAGCCAATCTTCGCAAAGGCCCTGCCTTTTTGGGCGATAAAAATTTGTTTACGCTTGATGAGTTTTTTGATGGATTTAAGGAGAACACGCTAAAATCGAATGTATTCTATGGCCATGAAGACGAATTGCTTGATGATTTGCTTTTAATTTCGAAAACCAAGCATTACAAACATTTGCGCTATTTATCTTCTATACATGCGCACAACACAATGAAATTAAGGTTTATACACAAACCACTGAGTTTTATTTTTTTAATTACAGGTGAACGAAAATACCATATTGTGTGGGAAACATTAGATACCGAAGAAGCAACTTACGTTTGGCATATTGACAAGGATATAAAAATACTAAAATTGGCATTGCAAAAAATAGAAGATATTTTAAATATTATTAAAGTACAGGGCAAAACGGCTTATATAAATTCTAGCGAATATAATGCCCAACGGATATTTCATGATTATTCGGAAGTGGCCGATGGCTTTATTAAATGGAAATCAGAACTCGAAAATTATTTAAATTAATGGAACAGAACAACGAAACAGCAGCACTTTTTTTTGAGTTGTACTCAAATTTGCCCCAGCAAGCACCTGGATCAACAAAATGTACCCAAGAAGCCTATGGAATGCTTCCGCTAACAGTAGATAAACCTCAGATTCTGGATATTGGTTGTGGAACGGGAAGGCAAACGCTCGATTTGGTTGAAGTGAGCAGTGGGCAAATAACAGCTGTGGATATCCATCCTCCATACATTGACGAATTAAACAAAACAATTCAGCACAAAGGCTTAAAAAACAAACTTAAAGCTCAAATAGCCGATATGAATAAGCTTTCGTTTGCTGCGGAGCAATTTGATATACTATGGAGCGAAGGTGCTATTTATCAAATGGGTTTTGAAAATGGCTTGAAGGCATGGAAGAATTTCTTAAAACCAAAGGGATTTATGGTTATTAGTGAGATTTGCTGGATAAAGTCGAAAATTCCACAGGAGATTATGGATTATTGGCAAGCCCAATACCCTGGCATTACCTATATAAAAGACCTTGTTGACAGTTCAGAAAAATTGGGTTTTGATGTCTTATCACATTTTACGCTTCCCGAAAAAGATTGGAACCGTAATTATTATCTTCATTTAAGCAAAAACCTTGAGGCTTTTAAACAGAAATATGCTCAGAACGAGCTTGCCCTTGCCGTGGCCCAAGAAACCGAACTTGAAATAGCCATGTATAAAAAATACAGCGATTATTATAGTTACCTCTTCTTAATTTTACAAAACAAATAGCATAATGAGCACTGCCGCAATTATCATCGCAATTCAGAATAAGATTATTCGAAAATTCCGAACTACAGGTACTACGAATCCTAAATCGGCCAAAACTATTGAAGAGTTGGGTATCAGGCATCAGTTACTATTCAATAAATTGGTTAGAAAGGGTGTAATTGTTCAAAACGGTAGCAAATATTATCTTAACGAACAGCGAGCTGATACGTTTATTCAACAGAGGCGACGTACAATATTCGTTGTACTGGCTTTAGTTTTTGCTGCAATAGCTCTATATGCTCTAATAAACTAAAAAATTATACTCATATTATAACGTATTTAGATTAACATCATGAACTCATTAAAACCCCTCGTTTTAGCTATGCTCTTAGGATTGACTGCTAGCTTGCATGCCCAAGTATCTACAAGCTTGGGAGATCTAAAAAAAATGAGCCGTAATGGCAACCAATTTATTTTTGAAACAACAAATGGAACGGCAAAGGTTACCATTTTTTCGGATGACATCTATCGGATAGAGGTCGCCAAAGATTTTCAGGCCGATTTTTCGTATGCCGTGGTTCTAAAACCACAAGACATCAAGGTGTCATTTGCTGAGAATAATGACCGGATTGTGCTTAAAACCGCGACAACTTTATTGGATATTAGCCGTAAGCCCGTTCGTTTTATCTTTAAAACCCTTGATGGAAAAGTTATCAATCAAGATGATGCAGCTTTTGGCACTACTTGGATTGGTACGGAGGTAACCACCTTTAAGACACTTATGCCCGGCGAAAAATTCATTGGATTGGGCGAAAAAACAGGCAACTTAGACCGCCGAGGAAATTCGTTTGTAAACTGGAATACCGATAATCCGCGATACGAAGATTATACCGATCCAATTTATTCAACCATACCTTTTTATATCGGTATGCACAGTGGTTTAACGTATGGTATCTTCTTCGACAATTCGTTTAAATCCTACTTTAATTTTGGGGCTTCCCAAGAGCGTTTTTCGTCGTTTGGGGCTGATGCTGGCGAAATGGATTATTATTTTATCAATGGAAAATCCACAGCTGACATTATTCGCAATTATACCTTGCTAACGGGTAGGATGCAATTACCTCCAATGTGGGCGCTTGGCTATCAACAATGCCGATGGAGTTATTATCCTGATAAAGAAGTTATAACACTAGCAAAGACCTTCCGCGACAAAAAGATTCCAGCCGACGTGCTGTACCTTGATATCCATCATATGGATGCTTATAAGGTATTTACATGGCATCCTGAACGGTTCAGTAATCCTTTACAGTTGCATAAAGAACTTAAAGGGATGGGATTTCATACTGCCATTATTGTGGATCCGGGCGTAAAAATTGACAAGGGTTACGAAGCTTATGAAGATGGATTAAAGAAAGATATGTTTATAAAGTATCCGGATGGAACGCCATATTCAGGCCAGGTGTGGCCAGGTTGGTGCCATTTTACGGATTATACCAAGCCTGCCGCCCGTGAATGGTGGGGCGACTTGTGCAAAACTCCTGCTGATATTGGCGTTGAAGGTTTCTGGAACGATATGAACGAAATAGCCACATGGGGACAAGCCACTCCCTCGCTCGTTGAATTTGATTGGGAAGGCCACAAAACAACCTATCGCGAAGCTAAGAACGTGTATGGAATGCTGATGGCCCGTAGCACATTTGAGGGAGCCAAAAAGGCCTTGAACGGAAAACGTCCATTGGTGATTACACGGGCTGGGTATGCTGGCTTGCAGCGTTATACCTCTATCTGGACAGGTGATAACCAAGCACATGATGAGCATATGCTGCTGGGTGTGCGCTTGGTAAATAGCTTAGGACTTTCGGGCGTAGCTTTTACAGGTTATGATATTGGCGGATTTGGTGGCGATGCCACTCCTGCACTTTTTGCCCGTTGGATTAGTCTTGGGGCTTTCTGCCCGTTCTACCGCACCCACTCATCCTTTAATACCAAAGACTCAGAGCCATGGTCGTATGGCGAAGATGTGGAAGATATTGCACGCAATTACATCAACTTGCATTATAAAATGTTGCCCTATATCTATAGCCTTTTCAAGGAGGCCGCGGTAAGTGGAATTCCGGTTCAACGCAGTTTGGCCATTGATTATGCCCAAGATGAGCGCACGTTTTATTTTGCTTATCAAAACCAATATCAATTTGGTCCAGCTTTTTTGGTGGCTCCTTGCAAGAGTACCGAACTAATTACCAAGGCTTTTTTGCCCAAAGGCAATTGGTATTATTTATACAACGATAAGCCCTATGCTGGCAACCAAGAAATTTTGATAGAAGCTCCGCTAAACCGCTTGCCGGTTTTTGTAAAAGCAGGAAGTATAATCCCGATACAAGAAGTAGTGCAAAACACCTCCGAAAACCCTGGCGAAACCTTGCAAATACACATTTACAAAGGTGATGAAGCAAGCAGTTTTACATATTATGAGGATGATGGATTAACATACAACTTTGAATCAGGTGCTTTTTATGAGCGAATAATTAGCTATGATCCTGTAAAAAATGAGGTTGTTTTTAAACCAAAACAAGGAACGGCAGCCAGCAAGTTTAAAAAGGTTGCAGTAATCGTTCATGGTGTAGCGGGCGCTACAAACTCGAGTAATGAGGGATTTAACTCATTGCTGCCCAAAGAGTTTTCATATCAAGGAATAAATCCTGTTTATTTGGCTGATTTAACTGATGGTGAAATAGTACTTAAACTAAAATAGCTTGTGGTTGTTAATTAGTTCATGAAACTTAACGGAAAAATTGCCCTAATAACAGGTGCTTCCTCAGGAATTGGGGAAGCTACCGCCAAACTCTTGGCCGCTGAAGGTTGCAAGGTTGTGCTTGCCGCGCGTAGGATGAAACGCTTACAGGCCTTAAAGGAATCGATTGAGAACATGGGTGGTACGGCCATGGTGAGCCAAACCGATGTTAGCAGTGCCAGCCAAATGAAATGCCTAGCCGAAAATGTGATCAAAACATTTGGGCAAATTGATATTTTGGTGAATAACGCGGGAATTATGCCTCTTTCGTTTGTAAAGAACTTACTGATTGAAGAATGGGAGCGCATGATTGATGTGAATATTAAAGGCGTGATGTATGGCGTTGCTGCCGTGCTACCGTATATGCGAAAGCAAGGCAGCGGCCACATCATAAATGTATCGTCAACGGCGGGGAGAAGGGTTTTTGTGGGTGGAGCCGTGTATTGTGCCACCAAATTTGCCGTGAATGCCTTTTCGGAAGGGATCCGGCTTGAACTTGGCCATAGCGAGCACATTCGTGTTACGGTGATTGAACCCGGAATGACGGCTACGGAGCTTACCAATAGTATAACCGATGAGGAATTTTTGGAAGCAAGAAGTAAACGAGCGGCTATTGTACCCCTGCAAGCCAATGATATAGCCCAAGCCATTGTATATGCTGCCTCGCAACCGGCTCACGTTAATGTGAATGAGGTGTTGGTGCTGCCTACCGAGCAAAACTTTTAGCCTGTATACATAAGGCTTGTTAAACCTGAGAGGTTTAAAAAACACTAGAGCGTTGGTGCGCATCACCTTTGTATTCGAAAGGGATTGAAACCAGCGCATTTATTCACGTCATGAACGCTTGTTATTTCCTTTAATCATCTTTTAGAGCTAAATGGCAAATACTGAGAGCCTTCTTACTTCCTGCTTTTTACTACCTACTTTCTACTACCTACTTTTTACTACCTACTTTCTACTGCCTACTCTCTACTTCCTACTTTCTACTACCTACTTTCTACTGCCTACTTTTTACTACCTACTTTCTACTGCCTACTTTCTACTACCTACTTTCTACTGCCTACTTTCTACTACCTACTTTCTACTACCTACTTTTTTTCACCCCTTCATCCCCTCTCGTCTT
>CAZKHA010000075.1:5309-15200 GCA_964552325.1 uncultured Bacteroidales bacterium | reverse complement strand
TCGTCCCCGCTACTTTAAACCCTTGTAAATGTTACATTTACAGGGGTTTTTACTTTATCGGAATTAGCCTCTCCCAAACCTTATCAGGCCATAAACCATTAGTATCCTTACGTTTGGAATTGCCTATTTGCATAACAATGCTTTTATAAGTACTTTTGCTTATCATTCGCTTTCAACCATTTTTCTTCAACTAATACGTTAATAATAAGATGTTTAGCAAAAGGGCTGTTCTGTGCATTCTTTTACACTTCCTTGTTTGGGATTTCCTAAATGCACAATTAATTATAAATGAGGGTAGCAATAAGAACTATACATCTATAGCAGATGAAAATGGCGACTACCCTGACTGGGTTGAATTATACAATGCGGGATTGGATACCGTGAGTCTTCTGAACTATTCTATCACCGATAAGGTAAGTAATCCAACAAAATGGGTTTTTCCGGACGTTAAGCTGGCGCCAGGACAGTTTAGAACAGTGTTCTGCAGCGATAAAAACCGCAAGCCAATAACAGGATTTACAACCGTAAAAAATACGGGAGAATTTACCCCTATGCTTGGTTGGAATACCCATAACTTTTCAACGCCTTTTTATTGGGATGGTACTTCAAATCTGTTAATTAATGTATGTTCATACAGTTCGTTAGGCTATACATCAAATTCGGTTTTTAACCAAACGCTTACAACCTATGCCTCTACCGTATATGCGGCTCAAGATGGCGGTTCTGGTGCTTGTTCGCAACAGTATGGTACCATAGCATATCAGCGCCCTAACATGAAGTTCAATGGCAAAACCGTTGGTACCGGTAATGCTCAAAATTCACCCTATGATTACCCGGCGCCTTATGGTAATTGGTATTGGTGCGCTCGTAATCAAATGCTTGTATTGGCCTCTGAACTTGTAGCTGCCGGATTAACACCTGGGTATATAAACAATATGGCGTTTAGTGTAGCTCAAACCGATCCCGCAACGGTTTATGATTATATCGAAATCAGCCTAAAACTGGTGACCACCACCGCAGTGTCTTCCGAGTTCGAGGTTGTGGACCCAAATAATAACCTGCATACAAATTTCAAGATTTCGCGAACAGGCGAAACCATCTACTTTTATAATCCAAATCAGGTGCTCCAAAGTAGCCTATTTGTAAATTGCCATGGCCTTGATAATAGCAGAGGTTCTTTCCCTGATGGCACTTCAGCTATCTATTTGTTTCAAAATGCTACTCCATCTAACACAAACAATTTTTCGGCAACCTACTCCAGTTACTGCCTTAGTCCAACTTTTTCGGTTCCATCGGGTATATACAATGCGCCACTATCTGTAACAATCAATAACCCAAATTCTGGCTCATCCACAGTATATTATACATTGGATGGTAGCGACCCAACTTCCGCATCCACAATCTATTCTGGTGCGCCAATCCTTATTACTTATTCATGTGTGTTAAAAGCCTGTGCAATGGCCAGCGGAATATTGCCTAGCCCTATTGCGGTTTCTTCTTATTTTATTGGTATTGAGCACACTACCCCAATTTTGTCCGTTGCCACCGATGGTAGTAACCTTTATGGACCCAGTGGTATTTTCGATAACTGGTGGACAGATTGGCAAAAAGCATCTTACGTAGAATATTTTGACTCAACACAAGCAATGGTTTTTTCGCAAAATGCGGGTATGCAAATGGATGGAGGTTGGGGCGGTAGCCGTCACAATCCACAACATTCTTTTCGTATAGAATTGGACAATAGTGTATTGGGTGAAGGTTCTGTGAATTCAATGCTAATACCTGATCGACCTCAGCGAACCAAATACAGCAAAATTTACCTACGAAACGGAAGCAATCAATACCTTATTCTCCCTTATAAAGATGCAACACAAGTGAAGTCAATGGGCAAATACACCAATAATTATTATTCGGCCTGGCGACCTATTAGTGTTTACATAAATGGTGGATATTTTGGTTTGTATGAATTACGCGAAAAGATTGATGCTGAATACTTTGAGACGCATGAAAATGCTGATCCGGAACAGATTGATCTCTTAAGTTTAAGTGCATGGTATAACTTTGTCTTACGTCCGCTCGAAGGATCTGTCGATTCATTTTTTACCTCATATAATGCGTTTAACCAGTTAGATCCCCTTGATCCTGAGTATTGGACCAAAGCGGATGCCTATTTTGATATGGCTTATTACACTGATTATATAATTGCTGAATCTTGGATTGGTAACACGGATTGGCCTGGAAACAACATTAAGATTTACCGATCTGCCAAAACATCGAATAGATGGCGTTTTTGTTTGGTTGATATGGAGTTAGCCCTGCAGCCGAATGCTTGGACAGATTCATATTTTGATCATATCCAATATATGCTGGGCCAAAGTACTGCAAATCCGTACATCAATATTTGGCTAAAAGGTATCCAAAATGAACGGTTTAAGAATTATTTCATCAATAGGTTTGCCGATGTAATGAATACGGCCTATTCTACGAGCATTCTTACAGCCTTTGAGAATGATATGTTTAACCTTACAGCTCCCGAAATGCAAAAGGAATTCGCACGCTGGGGCGATCCGAACAATATAATGCAGCAAATGATCGATTTCAACAATAACCACTTGGTGTTTGGCTCCGAACTTTCGCAACGTACTGCTAACGTACGTAACCATATTCAGTCAGCTTTCGGCTTGCAAAATCAAGTGGAAGTCACCTTGAATGTTGAACCAGAAGGTTCAGGAAAAATCAGAATCAGTACGGTAGAACCCGATAGCTATCCCTGGAATGGCGTATATTTTAATGGAGTACCTGTTAAAATTGAGGCTTTGCCCGCTGATGGGTTTGCTTTTATAAACTGGGATCACAACAGTTTGATTGACGATACACTTAATCCAATCTTTAACGACACCCTTAAGGCGCAAGCAACTCAATTTACAGCGTATTTTGCCAATACTACGTCAACCAATGAGTTACCTGAAACATCCGAATTTATTATATTTCCAAACCCAGCCCAAGATGATTTACTAGTACTTGCTCCTCATAAACTAAAGGGCGCAAGTTTGATTTATACCATAATAAATGCAAATGGTACAGTTGTTAAAAATGGCAGCTTTCAAAGTCATTCCAATCAAATCCGAATAAATACCAAATTATTGCCAGCTGGTGTTTATCAAATCTCCATTATGAGTTCTCACAGCGTAATAGAACGGTTGAAATTCATAAAAATATAGCATATATTATTGATCAATAACAAGGTATGAATTGAAACAACAAAAAGCCCGAGAAAAACTCCCGGGCTTTGAATCTTGTAAAATACCTATTCCTTCTTAAGATTTGTAGCCTCGTTGCTTGGCCATATCTTCGAGCCGTTTTTGAAACGATGACTTTTTAACTAATTTCTTTTTGTTCTCTTGAATTTGGGCATGTAGTTTATCTTCATTAATCGTGCGCCGAATGATAAACATCTGTGCAAAAGTTATCATATTTGCCAAAAAGTAGTAATAGCTTAATCCGCTCGAAAAATTATTGAAAACACCTAAGAACATAATTGGCATGATATACATCATGGTCTTCATGCCAGGCAATTGTTGGCTCGACGACATCATATCATTGTTCATCTTCGTGTAGATCAGCGTAGAAATTGTCATCAATAAGGTGAACAAGCTCACATGGTCGCCATAAAAGGGAATTGTAAATGGCAGGGTGAAAATGGAATCGTAACTTGATAAATCGTGTGCCCATAAGAATGGTTGTTGCCGTAACTCAATGGATGCGGGGAAAAAACGGAACATGGCTATAAGTATGGGGAATTGCAACAACATAGGAATGCAGCCCGCCATAGGATTAACACCGGCCTTTTTATAGAGCTCCATAGTGGCTTGTTGTTTCTTTAGGCCATCTTCCTTTTTGGGATACTTAGTAGCAAGTTCATCAACTTCAGGCTTTAAAACCCGCATCTTTGCCGTTGATTTGTACGAAATATACGCTATCGGGAATAAAAAAATCTTTAGAAGTATAGTAAGAATCAAAATGATAATACCATAGTTGAGATGGTAGGTGCTTAACCAATCAAAAACAGGAATCACAGCATAAACGTTAATGCCCCACATTAAAAAGAAACTCCATCCAAGTAAGACTTGACGTTCGAGCTTAAGGTCGTATTTTTTGAGTGTTTTGTACTTATTGGGTCCATAATACATCTGCATTTCATAAGTAGTTTCGGGGTCTTTGCCAAATTCCAAAGGTATAATAGCCGACATGCTTTCCAAATAACGTGGATTTTCGCTTTGTGTGGCCTTGGTAAAGGTGCTGATATCTGCTCCTGTAAACGATTCCTTGGCTATCAAACTGCTAATAAAAAACTTCGATTTACACGAAATCCATTTAACACTGGTATTTAGGGTCGTTTTATCATCTTTGGTTTCACTAAGGTAATCAACATCATCGTCTTTAGCAAATTTGTAAAAAACTGTGGCTTCATTCCTTTCATTATCAAGACTTTTCTCTTGCCTACGTAAATCCGTATTCCAAACTAGGTTTATAAAAGTAGTATTTGATTCAATTACTTCGTCCATGCCATGCATCTTGATGTCGAAGCCCAGCATATAGTCGTTGCCCTTGAGGGTGTAAACGTATTCGATATATTTATCTGAAAGCGTGGTGCTATCCGGTGAATCAACATACAACCGCATACCAAACGTAAGCGTTTCGTTTTTTTCCACTTTTATATTCTTTTCTCCCTCCGTATCCTTTAAATAAAATATGGGCTTAAAGAATAAATCGTTGGTCGAGATTTGGCGCTTACCTGCAAAAAACTCTAGCCCAAATTTGGCTTGAATACTATCAAACAATATAACTGGCAGTGTGTCAAATGTTTTATATTGCTTAAGGTTAACAATGTAAGGCTTTCCACCTTTGTTACTTAACGTAAGCTTTATCAGATCGCTTTCAAGTGTGTAATACTCTTCTTGGCCGATAGCTGCCGTTGAAAAGAATCCAAGTTGATCTTTTAATACTTTTAATACAGAGTCTTTTTTAGACGCATCGGTAGGCAACATAGTGGTGGCAATGGCTGGAGCGCTTTCCACTTGTAATGCTCTGGTTTCAGCAACCTTTGCGGCCGAATCAGTGGCTTTTTGTTGCAAAACGGCTATAGAATCTTCTGCTCTTTGGCGTTTATCAAGTTCTTCTTTTGATGGTGTCATCCAAATGCTCCACCCAATAAAAATTCCAAAAATAATGATAAGTCCGATAATAGTGTTTTTATCCATCAGGCGTTTTTATTTCAAGATATAAATTGTTGAAATGTAATAAATTGTTGCTTAAATGCTTATAGAATATGGCTACCCATAGCCTCCCGCAAGGCTTTATAAACACTTAAAGCTAAAAGAGGGCAAAGATACGATAATTCGTGTATGGGCTACTTATAAGGACTTTGTCTTTTGATGATAGAATAGTTTAGCTGCCTTTACAAAACCTATAAACAAGGGGTGGGGGTTTGCAACCGTGCTTTTGTATTCGGGATGGAATTGTACACCTAAAAACCATGGATGATTCTGTAATTCAATAATTTCTACGAGATCCTCCTTAGGGTTCATACCAGCCATTATCATTCCTGCTTTTTCAAAAACTGGCATGTATTTGTTGTTGAACTCAAACCGGTGCCGATGCCTTTCTTTAATCAAATCAGTCTGGTAAATTTCGTGTGCTTTGGTTCCTGGAGTCAATGCGCACGAAAAAGAACCAAGACGCATGGTGCCGCCTAATCCTGAAATCTTTTTTTGTTCTTCCATCATATCAATTACTGGGTAATGGGTGCGGTTATCAAACTCGGTTGAATGTGCATCCTGCATGCCTAACACATTGCGGGCAAATTCTATTACTGCGCATTGCATACCAAGGCAAATACCTAAGAAGGGCACATTCTGCGTCCGGGCATAGTGTATGGCACAAATTTTACCCTCAATACCTCTATTACCAAAACCGGGTGCTACCAGTATCCCATTCAGCCCAGCAAGCTTTTCAGCAGCATTTTCATAGGTAAGGCTTTCCGAATGGATCATACGAAGCTTAACCTTCGCAAGATTTTCGGTTCCAGCATGAATAAATGATTCGATAATGGATTTATAGGAATCCTTTAACTCAACGTACTTGCCAACTAGTCCAATTTCAAATTCACACTCAGGGTGCTTTAGCTTATACAGGAATTGTTCCCAACTGCTCAAATCGGCAGCTGGTTCCAATGGCATCTGGCATTTGCGCAGAACTTCCGTATCTAGGCCCTCCGAGCGCATCTTAACTGGAACATCGTAAATCGTCTCCATATCAATTGATTCAATAACTGCCGTGGCTGCAACATTACAGAATAATGCAATTTTATTCCGTAAACCCTCGTTAAGGGGGCGTTCGGCCCGGCAAACAATAATATCGGGCTGAACTCCTTGTTCCAGTAAAGTTTTTACAGAATGTTGTGTGGGTTTTGTCTTAAGCTCACCAGCAGCAGCCAAAAATGGTACCAACGTCAAATGAATAACAACGCACCTATTTCCAAGTTCCCAACGCATTTGCCTTACAGTTTCAATGTAGGGAAGCGATTCAATATCACCCACAGTACCGCCAATTTCGGTTATAATAAAATCGTAATCACCAGCTTTAGCCAAAAGTTTAATGCGATACTTAATCTCGTCAGTAATATGTGGAATGACTTGAACCGTAGATCCTAAATAATCTCCACGGCGCTCTTTTTCAATAACTTCTTTATAAATCCTGCCCGTTGTTATATTGTTGGCACGTGAAGTTGGGGTATTCGAAAATCGTTCATAATGTCCGAGATCCAAATCCGTTTCCGCTCCATCTTCCGTTACGTAGCATTCTCCGTGTTCGTAAGGATTCAAGGTGCCTGGATCTACATTAATATATGGATCGAGTTTTTGAATAGTTACTTTGTATCCTCTTGATTGCAAGAGTTTCGCTAACGAAGCGGAAATAATTCCCTTGCCTAGCGAACTGGTTACACCTCCCGTAACAAAAATGTATCTGGTTGTTATCATGATAGTTATATAAAGACGTTACGGGGTTGCAAGTTAGCTAATTTTTATCACCAATTGGTGATACCCCAAAATTATATTCATAACTTATTAACATATTGCTAGTTATTAATATGCCTGACTCATGCTGACATTCCTAAAACACGAATCCCTACTTTTGCAGCTTAATTTTAATTAAGTTTTTCGTTATGAAATCGAACATAATTACTTCAAAATCAATCTATTTTTCGCACTGGAGCCGCCAGGGGTACGCAACGTTTGCAAGCCTTGGCAAAACCATCAAAATTTGTGTGCTTGCCTTAAGTTGCAGCATCATCATGAACCCAGGAAAAGCACAGAATGACCCTGATAGTTTGTTAATTAGCAAAACCCTGGAAAAGTCCGAAGTTATAATTTCAGCTCAGCGAGTACCCGTAATGGGCTCAGCAGTAGCTCGTTCGCTAACTATTCTAACAGCCGATGAAATTGCAACGATGCCTGTAACTTCATTAGATGCTTTGCTTGAGTATATTCCTGGCGTAGATAGTAGGCAACGTGGTTTTAACAATACGCAAGCCGACATTAGTATTCGGGGAGGCTCGTTTGATCAAGCTCTGGTGCTACTTAACGGGGTTAATATTTCTGACCCACAAACCGGTCATCATAATTTATCGATCCCTGTTCATCCTTCATGGATTGAGAAAATCGAAGTCTTGCGTGGCCCTGCAGCCCGAGTGTTTGGACCAAACGCCTTTAATGGCGTTATAAATATCATAACCAAATCGGGCCAAACCAATAATGCCCAAGCAACAATAACCGGAGGTGATTTCAACACATTTGGTGCAGAGGGTTCAGGTAATTTCAACTTGGGGGCTGTGAAAACATTTTTAGGATTAAATTATACAAAATCTGATGGTTATACAACAAATACCGATTACAAAATTTCCAATGGCTTCGCTTCCGCAAAATGGGAGAGAAAGAATTTGGCCTTTGTCGTCAATTCAGGCGTTATATTAAAAGAGTTTGGCGCCAACAGCTTTTATTCACCAAAATACCCCGATCAATTTGAAGAAACAAAGACATATTTTGCCAGCATCAGCAGCCATTACAATGGGTTTTTTAGGATAAACCCTTCAGCCTATTTCCGGCGTAACTTCGACAAATTCATGCTTTTCAGAAACCAAAGCCCCGTTTGGTATAAGTCACATAACTATCATCGCACCGATGTGCTTGGTTTAGCCCTACCATTTATTGTTGTGGGCAAATATGGCAAAACTGCATTTGGAGGAGATTTCCGATTCGAACAAATAGCCAGTAACGTATTAGGGGTTGACTTGCATGAAGCAATCCCTGTTTCGGGAACACCAAACGTATTTTACAGCAAGGGCTCATCCCGTAGCCAAATCAATACATACCTCGAACATTCTGTTTATTTAGGAAGGTTTTACATATCAGGGGGATTGCTGTTCGGGTATAGTTCTGCATTAAATCACTGGAAGCTTTATCCAGGCCTCGATATCAACTTTACTCTTCTCAAGGATTTTGAATGGTATGCTTCAACCGGAAAGACGCTTAGGGTGCCAACGTTTACTGATCTTTTTTATGTAGGGCCCACCAATACTGGCAATCCGGCATTAAAACCTGAAGAAGCATGGTCGGTTGAAACGGGTTTAAAATTTAAAAAAGATGCCTTTAAGCTAAACGCAACCACTTTCTACAACCAAGGCTCAAATATGATTGATTGGGTTAAGTTGCCAGGCGATGAAAAGTGGCAAAGTGTGAATTTAACCGAAATCAATACATTAGGGATTGAGGGCTACATTGGCTATTCTCCATGTAAAAAAAGTTCATTGTTTTATCTCAATTCAGCCAGCCTGGGGCTAACTTTCCTTAAGACCTCAAAAAATAGTGGACCTTATCAGTCAAAATATGTGCTGGATGCCTTAAAACATAAGATAACACTAAATGTAAATCAAACTGTTATAAAAGCTTTTTCCTTAAATTGGCTTTTCCAATACCAACAGCGTAATGGAACATATACCGATTATACAGCCTCGGTTTTAGGTGTTGAGAAAGCATATGATCCTGTGCTTACCCTCGATTTACGATTGGCGTATGCTACTTCGGCCATGAGTCTATTTGCCGATGTACGCAATATGTTCAACAATTCCTATTATGATCATGGCGGAGTGCCACAACCAGGCAGGCTTTTTAATTTAGGGCTTACTTACAGATGGTTAAGGTAAAAACTGTTGCAATCCCTTATTGCTAATTCTGTATATTTTGTTTGTTTTTGGCTAGATGTTATGCTTAAAATGCTTAAATTTGCACGTTAAAATTCATTAATACTATTGTGATATGGCAAAGATAAAAGTTGGAATCAACGGTTTTGGCCGCATTGGAAGGCTTGCTTTTAGAGCAGCCCAGTTAAGGGATGATATAGAGATAGTTGGCATCAACGATTTGATTGATGTTGAATATATGGCCTATATGCTTCGTTACGACACCGTTCATGGAAGGTTTAACGGTACTGTAGAGGTTAACAACGGCAAATTGGTTGTTAATGGAGTTGAAATTCGTGTTACGGCCGAAAAAGATCCTTTAAACCTTAAATGGGATGAAATTGGCGCCGAGTATGTAATTGAATCAACTGGCCTTTTCCTTGATAAGCCAAAAGCCGAATTGCACCTTAAAGCTGGCGCAAAAAGGGTAATATTGTCAGCTCCTTCTAAAGACGATACCCCAATGTTTGTTTATGGCGTTAACCATAAAGAGTACAAAAAAGAAATGGATATTTTCTCCAATGCTTCATGTTCTACAAACTGTTTAGCTCCGGTTACCAAGGTCCTTCACGACAATTTTGGCCTTCTCGAAG
>CAZKHA010000075.1:0-5299 GCA_964552325.1 uncultured Bacteroidales bacterium | reverse complement strand
TCGAAGGATTAATGACCACCGTACATGCCACCACCGCAACCCAAAAAACCGTTGATGGCCCTTCAGCTAAAGACTGGAGAGGTGGCCGTGCTGCAGCAGGCAATATTATCCCATCATCAACCGGTGCCGCTAAAGCAGTTACAAAAGTTATCCCAGCCTTAAAAGGCAAATTAACCGGAATGTCGTTCAGGGTTCCTACTTTAAACGTTTCTGTAGTAGATTTAACCTGCAGGCTCGAGAAAACTGTAACCTATGAGGATATTTGCAATGCTATGAAAGCAGCTTCAGAAGGTGAACTTAAAGGAATTTTAGGATATACCACTGAAGATGTCGTTTCAAGCGATTTCATTGGCGATGCACGCACATCCATTTTTGATTCAAAGGCTGGTATCATGCTAAATGGAAACTTTGTAAAGATCATTTCTTGGTATGATAACGAATGGGGCTACAGCTGCAAACTTCTTGATATGATAGTTTACACAAACACTGTTAAATAGTTGTTTTTATATTACTTCAGCATAAAAAACCTCCAATTTTGGAGGTTTTTTTATGGGCAACAAAAAAGGCCATCAATCAAATGATGGCCTTTTTAATTTCCTTGAAAAGGATTACTCTCCCAACATGAAACGCAAGAACTTGGTAACAGTAAGTCCTTTGTCAGTATCGGTTAAATATTGTCCAACGGTTTTCTTTGAATCACGGATAAACTCTTGGTTGAGCAACGTGCTTTCTTTGTAGAAACGGTTCAACTTACCTTCAGCAATCTTTTCAACCATGTTTTCGGGTTTGCCTTCTTGGCGAGCTTGCTCACGACCTATCTCCATTTCGCGTTCAATCGTTTTGGCATCCACATCGTCTTTATCAATAGCAACAGGGTTCATTGCGGCAATTTGCATAGCCACCTCGTGTGCAATTTGATCAAAACCAGTTTTGTTCAGGCCAACAATCGTGGCAAGGCGATTGCCTTGGTGGTTATAAGCAGCTACATTAGCGGCTTCAATAAATTCGTAATGAGCAAATTCCATCTTCTCACCCGTTTTGCCAATCATATTTGTAAGGTGCTCAGCAAACGAATAACCATCAAATTTAAGTTCGGCTGCTTCTTCCTTGTTTTTTGGCTTATTCTCTACGATAAGATCTAAGAGTTTGTGAGCCATATCTTTAAACTCAGGAGTCTTTCCAACAAAGTCGGTTTCGCAGTTAACCATAATAACGGCTGCAAAATCTTTTGATGGGGTAGCTTTTGCAATAACAATACCCTCAGAGGCTTCGCGATCAGCCCTTTTTGAGGCTACTTTTTGTCCTTTTTTGCGAAGGTTGTCAACGGCTGCTTCAAAGTCGCCTTCAGTTTCTTGAAGTGCTTTTTTGCAGTCCATCATACCTGCTCCAGTCATTTGGCGGAGCTTATTTACATCAGCTGCAGTAATATTTGCCATATCAGTTTGTTTGAAACAGAAAATACGTGCATTGTAAACACGTATTTTCAAAGTTATAAATTGGTTTATTTCTTCTTTGTTAACGTTTTACAGGTCCACGCTGGGGTTTCGCAACCACTTTGCGCGGGCGCTTTGATTTGCCACTTTCGTCTTCTTCTTTAAGGTCTTTAACTTTCGAGCCTTTGCTCTCAAGCTCTTTCTTTGCCCTTAAAGCTGCTATTTCGTCGTCATCCAAATCGGCGTATTTTGGGTTGGTGTCAAAATCGTCACCTTCTTCACTTGCATCGTCAAATCCTTTATGGTCTTTCTCGAATTTGCGCTCGTTTAGTCCTTCTTCAATGGCATTAACCATTACACTCAAAATTAATGCAATAGATTTCGAGGCATCGTCGTTGGCAGGAATTGGGAAATCAACCTGTAGGGGATTAGAATTGGTGTCAACAATAGCAAAAGTTGGGATATTGAGCCTGCGTGATTCGGCAACAGCAATATGTTCTTTCAGGATATCAACAATAAATACAGCCGAAGGGAGCCTATTAAGGTCAGCAATAGAACCCAAATTCTTTTCAAGTTTTGCACGTTCACGCGAAATCTGAAGCCTTTCACGTTTTGACATTGTGAGGAAGTTTTCGTTTTCCATCAATTTGTCAATGGAGGCCATCTTTTTAACAGCTTTACGAATTGTAGCAAAGTTGGTTAGCATTCCACCTGGCCATCTTTCAACAACGTAAGGCATGTTCACACGTTTAACGTGTTCTGCTACAATTTCTTTAGCTTGTTTTTTGGTTGCTACAAACAGGATTTTCTTTCCTGATTTTGCAATCTGCTTCATAGCAGCAGCTGCTTCTTCAAGTTTTGCTACGGTTTTGTGTAGGTCTATAATGTGGATTCCATTGCGCTCCATAAAAATGTATGGGGCCATGTTTGGGTTCCATTTACGCCTGAGGTGACCGAAATGTACACCTGCATCAAGTAATTGATCAAAAGATACTCTTGCCATTTAAATAAAATTATTGAATGTTTACTTTCTGTGTATAGGCAATTGCACAGTAGCACCCGGTTAAAGGGCAGTCTATACAATTTAGATACTAAACACCTTTCTAAATAAGGTCTAACGTTTCGAGAATTGGAAGCGTTTACGGGCTTTTGGTTGTCCAGGTTTTTTCCTTTCAACCATACGTGGGTCGCGACGCATCAAACCTTTTTCTTTAAGTGCCGGACGGTACTCAGGATTGATTTCGCAAAGCGCACGGGCTATTGCCAAACGCAGGGCTTCTGCTTGTCCGTTAATACCACCACCATCAAGGTTGGCCGTAATATCGTAGGCATCAGCTAAATTGTGAATTTCTAGTGGCTGGCGCACAATGTACTGGAGTGTTCCTGTTGGGAAATACTCGGTGTAATCGCGACCGTTAATGGTAATACTGCCTTTGCCTTCCTTTAAATAGATACGGGCAATAGCGGTTTTCCTTCTGCCAATGGTATTGATCATTTCCATGGTTTATTCTGCTTCTGTAATTCTAATTTCCTTGGGTTTCTGGGCTGCATGTGGGTGCTCGTTTCCGGCATACACATATAGGTTGCGGAACATCTCATCACCTAGTTTAGTCTTCGGCAACATACCTTTGATTGCTTTCTCGATAACACGTCCTGGTACGCGGGCCAAAAACTCGCGAGGAGTGTTAAAACGTTGACCTCCCGGATAGCCGGTATGCCTTACGTATTGTTTCTCCGTCATCTTATTGCCGGTAAAACGAATCTTCTCGGCATTAATAAGGATAACATTATCACCGCAATCTACGTGTGGTGTGAAGCTGGGCTTGTTCTTTCCCCGCAAAATTTTGGCAACTTCCGATGCCAGACGGCCAACTACCAGATTCTCAGCATTTATGAGAACCCAGTCCTTTACAACAGTTTCTTTATTGGCACTTACTGTTTTGTAACTCAATGTATTCATTTGAATCCTGATTTCTATTTAAACCAATCGGTATAAAAAGGGGTGCAAAATTAGGAATAATTCTTCAATACTCCTACTAAACTTCAATTAAATTTCACATCTATCAGCAATTACATGCTTAACAGGTTAGCGAAACTACTCGTTTAAAGGCTTAAAATCATTTCTATTTAAGATATAAGTAATTGTAATAGACTTAATTAGAAGAAAGCCTAAAGCAATATGCCTATTTTTTTTACCGGGGTGCAAAGCTAAAGTTTTTTTTTCGTTTGTTAGCATTTCCGTTCTTCGCCCTATATTTGCATACTGTAGATGTCCTAAAATTATACAATCATGATAATCGGTATTGGAGGTGTGAGCCGAGCGGGTAAAACTACCTTGGCTAACCTAATAACTAAATGGATGCCATCAACTCAAACCATGGTGTTGCGCCAAGATTTATTCGTACTGAATACATCTGATTTCCCTGCAATCCAAAACGTTCCTGATTGGGAGGTGCCACAATCCGTAAATTTGCCCGTTCTGCTTAAAGCAATTCATAATGCAATGAAGCATAATGAGTTGGTAATAGTGGAAGGAATTTTTGCATTTTCGTTTGAGGAGATTAACAGCCTATACCATGGTGCAATTTTTATCGAGATAGATGAACCGGTCTTTAGAAGCCGAAAGGTTTTGGATGATCGTTGGGGTCCTGAACCCGAATGGTATTTAAACCACATATGGCAAAGTTATTTAAAGTTTGGCCAAGTGCCCAAAAGCTTAACCAACGTCCTCCATGTTTCTGGTTTTAAGCCATTTGAAAAAGATGTTATAACAAACTACATTCAACTATTGAAATAAAGCATACTTTTGCCATGCGATAAGCTACCTTTAACCTATGTCTATTACAGTACAACAAATTACCAAAAACTACGGCAATCAAAAAGCCCTAGATAACGTTAGCCTTTCAATTTCTTCGGGTGAAGTTGTGGGTTTGTTAGGCCCCAATGGTGCTGGCAAATCAACCTTAATGAAAATTATTACCTGCTTTATTCCACCCTGTTTTGGTACTGTTACGGTCAATGGCTACGATATACACCAACAAGCGCTCGAAGTCAAAAAATTAGTAGGTTACCTCCCCGAGAATAATCCCTTATACCTCGAAATGTACATTAAGGAGTACTTGCTTTTTATCGCTGGTTTGCATAAAATTCCCAAGCCTGCTGCTAGGGTCAACGAAATGATCGGGATTACAGGCTTAGACCTCGAGAAACATAAAAAAATTGGCGCACTTTCTAAAGGCTATCGGCAACGCGTTGGTATTGCTCAAGCCTTAATTCACGATCCGAAAGTTTTGATACTTGATGAGCCAACTTCAGGCCTCGATCCTAACCAATTACTTGATATAAGGAAACTTATAGCCAATATAGGAAAATCGAAAACCGTGATGCTTTCAACACATATTATGCAAGAGGTTGAAGCAGTATGCAGCCGGGCCATCATTATCAACCGAGGTATTATTGTTGCCGATGATTCTACAGCTAATCTATCTCGTTTAGCCACTGGCAATGACATTGTAAAAGTAGAATTTGATAAGCCTGCCGATTTGGCAATGTTGAAACGAATTAATGGCGTAGGCACGGTAAAGAAAATCGCTGAGAATGTTTTCGAACTATCAACCACTTCCACCACCGACATCCGGCCCGAGGTATTTAAGTTCGCTGTTCAAAAAGGACTCACCGTTCTGTCAATGTCGCGTTCCGAAAAGTCGCTGGAAGAAGTGTTTCAATTGCTTACGCAAAAATAATCTGTGTAGTAGTTTGCAACTTTAAACGAATATGACGCAACAGGCCTTTGTTGTGTTGTGATTTAATAGTACTTTTGCCAAAATTCTGGTGGACAGATTTGATTGATTGCAACCACACAAAAA
>CAZKHA010000074.1:0-15264 GCA_964552325.1 uncultured Bacteroidales bacterium | reverse complement strand
ATGGAATTTTTTTTATCAATATGTCAAAAAAGATCCCTTCAAGACAATGGGCTAAAATTTTAAAATATTTAGGTGCTACCAACATATTATTTATTTTCTTAATTGCAACCCCCTTGCATGACTTGGGAACAATATCAATCATTTTAACATTGTTTGGATTATTTATTATTACTATATTTATCCTAAAGTCAAAACTTCATTTACTTAAATTCTGCTGTATTATTTGCTTATTGACTTTTTACTGTTTCTTTACCCTATTTGGGTTTGGTTATATGGGATTGGCTGTTATAATGCAGAAAGTATATAATATAAGCTCGATGCTATTAGTTTTAGGACTAGAGTATTTTACCAAATATGAGGACTTTATACAAATTAAATCGGAAGGACAAAAAATATAAGCAACGAACCGCTAACAGCACCTACCAAAAAGTAGCGGTTCAGCTTTTACCTCAAGCTTTGTGATTCGTAGCTTGTTTAGCGCGGGCAGACAGTCTAGTGCTCCGAAATGCATACTGCTTCAGGGGTTATAGGATAATACCCTGAAGGTAGGTGTGAGTTACCTGCGAGGCATTGTGAACCTACCTCTTGGGGCATTTTGCGATGTTTAATGCGTAAGTTAACTGTGCATTATATAACCTGATTAATTCACAAATTACCTTTTCCTTTATTCTATTCACTTGTAAATGAGAATTCTAAGTCGCTGCGCTTCTTCGAAACGAACTGATTTTAGGGTATTTGACCCCTCATTTCACATAAAATTTTAACATTCAAGCCATTTCGACCGAAGGGAGAAATCTCATTCTACTGTTGAAATCATTTTTATGAATAATTCAGGATAAATCACCATCGGATTATTAAACACACAAAATCCGTTTGTTTGCCCAAGTTTGGGTAAGGGCAGCCTGCACCTCGAAAAGTTGTGTACAATTGGTTTAGTTACAAAGGATTCGGTTTACCCTGCCATGCCTACGAAACCTATAAAGCACTGATTTTGTGTAGCTTCTTCCTACTTCCTACTTCCTGCTTCCTAACTACCTGCTACCTACTTCCTACTTCCTAACTACCTACTACCTACTACCTACTCCCTACTTTTTCTCTCCGTCTCTCCCTCTCCCCCTCTCTGCGTCTCTTCATCTCCCCTCATCACTCATCGCTCACAACTCCAACCTTCTAAGTTTATAAACATACCCATCGGTGCCAGTTAAATAAACATAATTGTTTTGTATCCATATATTTGTAAATCTGCAATCCTGCCCAAGGCTATAAAATTTCCAGTTTAGTCCTCCATCCTTTGTATAACCCATCAAACCATCATCGGCCGCAAGATAGCCATGTATAGGTGTTGAAAAAGCCAAGGCATTGTAATGTTTTCGGCTTAGGTTTAAAGCCGTATTGCCACCGCTCTGCTCCCAATGTTGGCCGGTATCAATAGTTTTGTAAACGGCTCCATTGTAACTGCAGCAATAGCCAACCTCAGCGCTGATAAACCAAAAATCGGTAATAAAATCTTGGTACAAGCCACCGTCTTGCAACGTTGTACCACCATCGCGGGTGGTTAAACAAAGCCCGTTGCCGCCCAAAAACCCTTTAGTAGGGCTGGTAAACCAAACTGCATTCATCTGGTTGGCAAATTGCGTAAAGTTCCAGTTGCGGCCCTTGTTGTGCGAACGATAAAAAATACCTTTTTTAAATCCATCGCCACCTATCACATACACTTGCTCATCCCTAAAAAAGAATTGCCTAAAGGCAGGTCTATCAAACTCATTGGTAGGTACATTGCTGTGGTGATCAAAAAATTGCCAGCTAAGGCCTTTGTTAATGGAAGTGTCAAGTTGAAGGTAATCGCCCCCGGCGTAGGCTTTGCCTTGTGCCGAGAAGCCAACGGCATACATGCAGCGCTTGGTATTTTGGTAAACCAAGTTCCAGTTTGTGCATGCATCGGTGGTCCTGAAAACAAAGCCTGAATTTCCGGGTTCGCCACCCGATACCAAGGCTATTGAATCATTATAAAAAGCAATGCCATAAAGCTGTTTTCCGGGGCAAACGGATAAACGTTGGTAATCGGTAAAATCATCATCAAACGATTTGGCGCAGCCCATTACCGCCCAAACCATCACAGCCAATATGCCCAATTTATACGTATTGCTGCAAAGGTGCTTCATGGTGCTATTAAAGCCCCAGCTTCATCTTAATGCGTGAGCTGAGGAAATCGATGGCTACCACGTTCTCGCCGCCCTGAGGTACAATAATATCGGCATAGCGCTTGGTAGGCTCTATAAATTGAAGGTGCATGGGCTTTACAAATGTCTCGTAATGGGTAAGGGCTTGCTGAAGTGAGCGTCCACGTTCAATCATATCGCGTCGTATGATCCGCATCAGGCGTTCGTCGGCATCGGCATCTACAAATACTTTAACATTAAGGCGTTTGTTTAGCTCGGGATCCGTAAATATGAGGATACCTTCCACAATAATCACGCTTTTGGGGTTAATGGTAACGGTTTCTTTGGCCCTGGCACAGGTTACATACGAGTAAATGGGCATTTCGAAGCTTTTGCCTTTGATGAGTTTATCAAGGTGTTTCACCAAGAGCGAGAATTCGATCGACGAGGGATGGTCGAAGTTAATCTCGCTTTTCTCTTCGGCAGTTAGATGTCCATTATCATAATAATAAGCATCTTGCGAAATAAATGAAACGGAATCGGCGGGGAGCAGTTCCATTATTTTTTTTACTACGGTGGTTTTTCCAGATCCCGATCCACCAGCTATTCCAATTATCAGCATAGGTTAAAAACATTAAAAAAACCGGATACCCAAAAACATGCATATCCGGTTTCAAAAGTACGAAGATTTCTTAATAAAGGAAGCTTAACATAACCCCGGCTGCTACAGCACTTCCAATTACGCCCGCAACATTGGGTCCCATGGCGTGCATAAGCAAATGGTTAGTTTTGTCGTATTCAAGGCCCACCACTTGCGAAACACGTGCACTATCGGGCACTGCCGAAACACCTGCATTGCCAATAAGTGGATTTATCTTATTGCCTTCTTTCAAAAACAAGTTGATAATTTTTACAAACATCACCCCGCCAAACGTGGCAACCATAAACGAGAATGCTCCTAAGGCAAAAATCCCGATTGATTTGGCTGTAAGGAAGGTAGTAGCTTGGGTAGATGCACCCACGGTTAGTCCAATAAGAATGGTAACAATATCAATCATAGGGCCTTTGGCGGTATCGGCCAAACGCTTGGTAACAGTACTTTCTTTTAGAAGGTTTCCAAAGAACAGCATGCCTAATAATGGCAAGCCGGTTGGCACAATAAAGCAAGTTAGCAACAAACCAATGATGGGGAACATGATCTTTTCTACCTTTGAAACAGTGCGTGGTGGTTTCATGCGGATAACGCGTTCCTTTTTATTGGTGAGCAACCGCATAATAGGGGGTTGAATAACAGGCACCAAAGCCATGTATGAGTACGCAGATACTGCTATGGCGCCCAATAAATCTGGGGCAAGTTTTGAAGCCAAAAAGATAGCAGTTGGACCGTCGGCGCCACCTATAATGCCGATGGCACCAGCTTCACTGGGCGAAAATCCTAGCGCTAGGGCAGCAGCATAAGCACCAAAGATACCAAGCTGGGCAGCAGCGCCAATAAGGATAAGCTTGGGGTTGGAGATAAGTGCTGAAAAATCGGTCATGGCACCTATTCCTAAGAAGATAAGTGGTGGGTAAACGCCTTGCATTACGCCAAAATACAGATAATTGAGTACGCTACCACTTTCATAAATGCCCACTTTTAGTCCGGGATAAAAGGCAATATTGCCTACAATTATACCAAACCCAATAGGCACCAAAAGCATAGGTTCATATTCCTTTGAAATGGCAAGGTAGATAAACGCTAAGCCTACACAGATCATAACGATATGGCCTATGGTCATATTGGAAAAAGCAGTGTATTGCAAAAACTGGTCGAGGTGATCAACAACAAATTCTATAAACGAACCGGATCCTGCCATGGCTTAATCTCCTATTATAATGAGAATGTCACCTTCCATAACCTGGTCGCCTTTGTGCTTTTTGATGGATGCTACACGGCCTTCTTTATCTGACTCAATGTTGTTTTCCATTTTCATAGCTTCAAGCATCAGCAGTTTTTGGCCAATTTTAACCATATCTCCCTCTCTAACAAAAATATCGAGGATAACACCCGGCAAGGGCGATTTAATGGAGCCGCTTCCCTTAGGCCCGGACGGGCTGCTGGTTTTTGCAACAGAGGGATGAGCATCGGTAGAAGGCACAGAAACAGAGCGTACCAATTTTGGTGTCTTGGTAGTTGGAATACTACGGTCAACCTCTACTGAATAAGAAGTTCCATTTATTTCGATTGTGGCAAGATTATCTTCAACACTAATGATCTCAGCATCGTATTGATTGCCATGTATGGTGAATTTAAATTTTTTCATTTGGTGTAATGTTATCAATAACAACTAAATAAACTAATTAGCATAAATTATTTGGGAGATTGCCTTAAGCCATAGATTTTGGAACTCCATGGCGAATAAGTACGTGATACCTTCCGGATAGTCAGCACGGTGTTTTCATTATCATGCAATTGGTTCTGGTAAAGATGCAATGCCATGGCAATGGCAGCACCCACTTCACCGGGTATTTCATCAACCTTAACAGGTTTTTCGCCACAATCTTGGCCTTTTCGCTTCCTGCATAAGATTCCTTTAACATCAATATTATAAAAAAATGATGTGTTCTTGAAGAAAAAATACAGCAGGGCTAGGGCAAAAAACACTACGGTCATGGCAATCATGGTCATGGCACCACCATAGGGATCCATTTCTACAAAGAGTTGTGCGGCAGTTACAACAGGGCTAGTGTCATTGTTCGCTGCCGGTGTATTCTTCGCTAAGAAGCCCCATTTTTGTCCTCCATCCACCAATCTTCCAAAAGTAATATCTGGTGAATGTGAATCTGGAATATTGGCTTTATCAATAAGTGTACGGCCATTTGCATCATAGAGGGCCACAATTTTTGAATTGCGTAAATCAAAATTAAGGTGTAGGATTCCTCGCGTAGTTTGGTTGTCGGCCCATAATACCAAGTAGCTGCGTGGGGCAATCAGTGTGCGCGGGTCGCCTTTTGGTATGTAGTACATGGTGGGGTTGCTCAAATCGTTGGTGAGGTATAATCCGCCTATATCAACAGTGTTGAAAGCTGTATTAAAAATCTCAATCCAAGGACTATGAACTCCAAAATCATCAACAAAACTTGAGTCGTTTAAAACCAAAATTTCGTTGATACGGAGGTCAGAACCGTTCTGAGCCTGCAACCCATTTGAAAACGTGGCCATTATGATGACAGCAACTGCTATACATATAACTCGCATGGTCTTTTCAATCATAGTTTGGGTTGTGTTAAAGGGGTATATTTGTGTGCTTTTTAGGCGGGTTCACGTCTTTTTTTGTAGCCAAGGCCTGCAACGCACGGATAATCCTGAAACGTGTGTTACGGGGTTCGATTACATCATCAATAAACCCGTATTTGGCTGCATTGTAAGGATTTGCAAATTTTGCCTTGTATTCTTCTTCAGCTTTTTTAACATATTCATCACGCTCAGCCTTATCTGTAATTTCGCTAAGCTTCTTGCTGTGAAGGATTTCGATAGCCCCCTTAGGTCCCATAACGGCAATCTCGGCAGTTGGCCATGCATAATTAATATCGCCACGCAAATGTTTCGAGCTCATTACATCATATGCTCCTCCATAGGCCTTGCGCAAGATAACAGTTACTTTTGGTACCGTTGCTTCGCCATAGGCAAACAGCAGCTTGGCACCATGTATGATTATGCCACCATATTCCTGTGCTGTACCAGGCAAAAACCCAGGCACATCCACTAAGGTTAGGATGGGGATATTAAAAGCATCGCAAAAACGAACAAATCGTGCAGCCTTACGCGAAGCATTAATATCGAGCACCCCTGCCAAGTAATTTGGTTGATTGGCAACTATACCCACCGACATTCCATTAAAACGCGCATAACCTGTTACAATATTGGGGGCATAATGCCTTTGAACCTCTAAAAACTCGCGGTTATCAACAATGCTATGGATTACATCCTTAACATCATAGGGCTTGTTCGGGTTTTCGGGTATAATATAATTGAGCGAATCTTCTAAGCGATCAATGGGGTCATCGTTGGTTGCTATGGGCGCTTCTTCGAGGTTGTTTTGAGGTAAGTACGACAATAGCTTGCGTATGATTAGGATGCCTTCGCGTTCGTCGTCGGCCACAAAATGGGTTACACCCGATTTTGTACCATGTACCATGGCGCCACCCAGCTCTTCGTCAGTTACCACTTCGCCGGTAACGGTCTTAACAACCTTTGGACCGGTAACAAACATATAGCTAGTGTCTTTGCTCATCACTATGTAATCGGTAAGGGCTGGTGAATATACCGCTCCACCGGCACAAGGGCCAAAAACGGCCGAAATCTGTGGGATAACCCCAGAAGCCAAAATGTTGCGTTCAAAAATCTCAGCATATCCCGCCAAGCTCTGTACGCCTTCTTGAATACGAGCACCTCCACTGTCATTAATGCCAATCAAGGGAGCCCCAACCTTCATAGCTTGGTCCATCACCTTGCAAATCTTTTTTGCAAACGATTCTGAAAGTGAACCACCAAAAACGGTAAAGTCTTGCGAAAAAACATAGATAACACGTCCGTCAATGGTTCCATGGCCAGTAATTACGCCATCCGACAAAAATTCTTGGCCCTCTAGGCCGAAATCATGACAGCGATGGGTAACAAACATATCAAACTCTTCAAAACTGCCTTCGTCCAAAAGCAGTTCAATGCGTTCACGGGCTGTTAATTTGCCTTTAGCATGTTGTGCATCAATACGTTTTTGGCCCCCGCCTAGGGCTGCCAGCTTACGTTTGTCGAGCAATTCTTTAATTTTATCGTCTATAGCCATTTGTAAGATTATTTTGATTTGTTTTCACAAAGTTCGGTTAAGACACCTCGTGTTGATTTTGGATGTAAGAAAGCAATGTGAAGACCCTCAGCTCCTTTACGGGGCTGTTTGTCGATAAGTTGAACGCCTTTGGTTTCGGCTTCGGCCAGCGCATCTTCTAAATTTTGGGTTGCAAAGGCAATGTGGTGAACACCTTCGCCCTTTTTCTCGATAAACTTGCCTATCGGCCCTTCGGGATCTGTTGATTCCAAAAGCTCGATCTTGGTTTGTCCAATCATAAAAAAGGCAGTTTTAACTTTCTGGTCAGTTACCTCTTCAACAGCATAACATTTTAAGCCCAGGATTTCTTCATAATAAGGGATGGCATCGGCAATGCTCTTGACAGCAATGCCAATATGCTCAATATGTGATAGATTCATATGAATGGTAGGTTATTTTTTGATGGGCACAAAGTTACGGGCATTTTCCGTTATAAAAAAACAAAATGCTCTGATTAAGACACATTTACAAAAATACATGTGTTCTATAGCACTGGCCTTCAAGTGAAAATAATCAAAAGCCCATAAACTTTAGACTGATTTCAAATTACTGGAATTCAGCCAGTGGACTCCTTGACTGATTTATTCGATAAGTTTCAAGATGGTTAGCCTTGACAAAAAAAAACCGGCATCATTTGACACCGGCCTTTCCTCAGACAATAAGAAACAATTTTAGTAAATCTTTGATTCATCGCGGTAACCTTGTTGATTGGTGTACCAATCAGCATAGTTTGCCCCGGAACTGCTTGCCCATTCAACAAAGTGCAAATAGGCTTCATTAATAGGTTCAATTTCAATAGGATAATCAAAACCCGTGAGGATATTCAACCCCCAAGGTAAATTATTGGTGCTTTTATAATAAATGCCAGCCGAAGGATTGGTATTGTCGTTACCTGTTCCAAACAGGCTTGTATTTGCCAAGTAGGTAGGCTCGTAATCAGCTAGGTGTATTTCGCGACCACGTTCTTGGTTGGCCACAATATAAAAGTTAAATGCCGATGCGGGCAGTTGAGCAATAGTGATGGCTCCACCGCTTGCAGGTGTACCATTTTCCATAAAAGTAACGGTAACCCTTAGGGTGTCGTAGGGCACTTCGGGGGCAGTTTTAACTGTATTAATACCTGTACCAATACCTGGATGTGCCATTACGTTGTAAAAATTGTCGAAAACTATGCAATTTGCAAAGTTTTGGTTGGCCTCTAAGCCATTGGGTGCTAAGCTGAAAATAGTTGAAGGACTGATATGGTTACCTGATACACCTATAATTTTGTTAGGTAAAATGTTATTAAACTGGAGGGCAAATGCATTTTGAAAGCTAGCGCCAGATGCCCTAGCTACAAACACCGATTTAATTTCAACAATTTGATTGTTGGCATTGGTTACGGTGTTCATGTTATAGTTTACAACTACATCGTTAAAGTCGTAATCGGCCCTGTTTGGCCAGTTATCTTCAAATGCGAGTGTTCCAAATTGGTTTTGAGCAGGATAATATGAATTGTAAGCACGGTATGGGTCGGTAGGATAAGCGTCTTCGGCATCTGCTACACCATCGTTATCGGCATCTTGAATCAAGGTCAATGGAATACAACCACTGGCAGGATTTGACCAATAGGTGCCCGGAAATATAAAGTTGTCAGCGTAAGCGCGTTCATTGCCACCTGTACCCACAAAACTTACCCTGATCTTGTATGCGCTATTTGTGGCATTTGCAATTTCAGAAGGAATAGGAGCTGTGATATCGCGTATAGTATTGTTGAAACTTGGGAAACTATAAGTGTAAAACTCCACTGGAACTCCTTCATAATTAGGTGCATTGGTGGCATCATACGGGATGTATGAAATGATGATTCCTTTTGAAACCACACCGTTGGAATTTCCGTCTAAACGGGTACTGAAAGTGATATTGCCAGAGCCTACCAACATCCATGGAGTTTTAATCCATGATGCTGTGGGTGAAGTGTTTGTAAGCGAATTGCTTTTGGTGGACCATGTACCACTAATTACATATGCTACAGAATTTGAATATGTATTCGCACCAAAACCCCAGCAATTGCCTTGTTCAATGGCCCTGTTTCCCGATTCACAGTCGAGGGTAACCTGTCCACTTGTATTTAAGAAACCAAGCAGCACTATACCAACAATGAGTAAAGATATCTTTTTCATAACCTTGCTTGTTTTAAATTAATCAACTATTTCTGGAATAAACGAAAAGTTGGCTACGCCATCACTTATTGCAACAGTATAAGTGTTAGTGCCAAATTTGATAAGTAATTGTTTGTGCACCACCGGTATTATAAGTTTAAGGGTAGTGTTATCACTCATAAGCTGCGAACCCTGATACACGAGATCTCCATTTGGTAAGGATACACTCAGTGTTGATTTTACCGGAATTGTGGTAGGTAATCCTTTAATAATCAAGTCAATACCTTGGCCAGTATTCCAATCAAACGAAGCCTCAACCTGAAGCTCATCCATGGTGGTAACAGTGGGATCTGGCGTAATCTCTTCTTTGGAACAAGCTACCAACAATATGGAAGCTAGCGTAAAAAACAAGTATAGCTTTTTCATAACATTAAATTTCGTAAAACACTATCTAAAATCGTACCATAACTTATAATACATTGTTATTCAATAATATATTAACACAAACATTAGTTAACAATTCCAATAAAAAAACTAGTAATGCCACTAATGAAAGTTGGTTAAAGATACAAAAAAAGGCCACAATGTGGCCCTAAAGTTATAACATTTTCAAGTAATTGATTTCTTGAAGGCTTAAGTATCTCCATTTGCCACGGGGAATGCTCTTCTTGGTTAAGCCGGCAAAAGCTACCCGATCAAGTTTTACAACCTGGTATTTAAGCTTTTCGAAGATACGGCGAACGATTCGGTTACGTCCGGTATGGATTTCGATGCCAATTTGACGTTTATCTTCACCCTCGCCAACATAGGCAATTGCATCCACCTCAGCTACTCCATCTTCAAGTTCAATTCCTTCGGCAATTGTCATCATATCCGATTTAGCCAAAGGTTTGTCAAGTTGCACTTGGTAAACTTTGCGGATGCGATGGCTTGGATGGGTAAGCTTTTTAGCCAATTCGCCATCATTGGTAAGCAGTAGCAATCCTGTTGTGTTGCGGTCTAGGCGTCCAACTGGGAAAATACGCTCACGGCAAGCTGATTCGGTCAGAGCCATAACGGTATTCCGATCCTGTGGGTCGTCCATGGTGGTAACAAAACCTTTGGGTTTGTTGAGCAGCACGTAATAACGGCGTTCGCAGGAAAGGGTTTGGTCGCCAAACATCACTTTATCATTAGGCAGGACGCGTGCACCAAGAGTGGTAACAATTTTTCCATTCACCGTAACGGCTCCAGCCTGAATAAGTTTATCAGCTTCACGACGAGAGCACACGCCGGCATTGGCAATAAACTTGTTCAAACGCAATTCGCCTTCCATTTCCGCGGGCACAAAAGGTGCGTCTTCGGGCCTAGGTAGCCTATAATTTGACCCTGGTAATGCATTATTGGAGCCTTTGCCTTTATAAGTTTGCCTTCCCATAGGCTTTGAACCTGGGCGAGAGGGGTATGGACTTCTTTGACCTCCTGATTGTGGTCTCATAGGGCCTGTCGAGCTCCTACGAGCAGGACCTGACTTTGAATAACCTGAGCGTTCATTTCCCTGATCGGGGCGGAAAGTGCTGGCACCATCATAACCGGTCCTATCACTATCAGGGCGATGGGCATAAGGTGCTCGTGTTTGCGTCGATCGGCCTTTGGGGGCTTCCCCAGGCCTTGAATACCCGCGATCTTGAGGTGGGCGGGGCCGTGACCTGTCGTTGCTATACCTGTCATTGCTAGGCCTATCGCTATTATACCTATCACTGGTAGGCCTGTCGCTGTTGGACCTGTCATTGTAAGGCCTGTCGTTATTGGACCTGTCATTGTAAGGCCTGTCATTGCTCCTGGGATTCCTTGGGCGCTCATTGCCACGGTCGGGTCCCTGATGCCGCGTGTTGCCACGGTCATTGCCATGGTCAGGTATCTGCCGCTCCAAGGGCCTGTTAAACCCCCGATCAAACCCACGGTCGCCCGAATCGTCGTACCTTGGTTTATCATACGAATTACCGTAATCCTTATCGAACGAAGGGTTGTAAGGTCTCGTGTAACTGTTTCGGGCTGGGCCTCGGCTATCATCCTTTGGATTGTAAATTGTACGGCCAGGTCGCTCTGGCTGACTCTCTCCGTTGCCTTTGCGAGGCCTATAAGGCCTTACTTCTGCACCATCTCTAGTTGAATAAAGAGGGCGTTTAACCCTTTTATCATCATCTTTTTGCTCATCGTGACGCGAAAATCCTCCCGGATTCTCATTGGCGTCCTTTAATTCATCACTCGGATTCATAAAATGTAGGACTCTGTAAACGTTTAAATAGTATGTATGGATAATCCCAAAATCGGCTGCAAAGATACACAATAAGTTGTTATATCTCAAGCATGTTTCATAAGCAATTACACAAAGTTTGAAATTTTATTGTGCAATCCCTTAAATATTCTACGCGGTTTGTGGCATACTGTAACAGCCAATTTTTATAACAATCTGTTTACCATCGTATTGGCAGTAGGTACAATTAAATCACGGGTTCATTCGCAAAAACATTTTTTTCACCCTCCACAGCCTGAACGAAAGATTTGTACCTTTGCAGACCTTTTTTTGAAACACATATCTACTTAAAAATAAAGATAGTATGAAGAACCTGATTCGATCTTTAGTTTTTTTTATCTGCATAAGCGGCTTTCACTTGGCTGCACAGCCACCTGCAGGCTATTACAACGGCACGGCTGGTTTATACGGCACAGCACTTCAGTTGAAATTGCATGATATTATTGACGATCATACGGTTGTAAGCTATTCTTCCTTGCCCGGCTACTTCCAAACTACCGATAAAAAAAGCAATGGAACCGTTTGGGATATGTACTCAGATATACCTAACGGCACCCCACCTTACATTTATAACTTTAATGCCGACGAATGTGGGAATTACAATAGCGAAGGCGATTGCTTTAACCGCGAACACTCCTGGCCAAAAAGCTGGTTTAATGATTTATCACCCATGTATTCAGATATGTTCCACCTCTATCCTACCGATGGTTATGTTAACGGCAAACGCAGCAATTACCCTTATGGGGAGGTTGGTTCAACTACTTGGACCTCGCAAAATGGATGTAAACTTGGCGATTGCAACTATCCTGGCTATTCCGATATCGTATTTGAGCCCATTGATACTTACAAAGGCGATTTTGCCCGGACCTACTTTTATATGTCAACCCGTTACTATACCGAAGATGCTGGCTGGGCCAGCAATGGCATGGTTAACAAATCACAACTAAAATCGTGGGCGCTCAAAATGATGATGGCCTGGCACACAGCCGATCCCGTAAGCACCAAAGAAACCAACCGCAATAATGGCGTATATGGCATTCAAAACAATCGAAACCCGTTTATCGACCATCCCGAATTTGTGGAACAGATATGGGGCGAAAATGCCTCAACAGAAGATTTAGCTACTCGAGTTGAAGTAAATATTTTCCCAAACCCATGTATTGATAAGGTGTTTATTAGCACAAGCACCGAAACCCGCATCCAGGGCATCTATATTTACAATGTATCAGGGCAAACCGTTGCTTCCGTTAAAGCGAACAATGAACTTGAGGTTAAAATGGATGTTTCGGCCTTATCAAAAGGCATATACCTTGTTGATGTTGAGCTTAAAGCAGGTGTAATTCATTCAAAATTCATTAAAAAGTAAGCGCGTGGCTGTCATCAGAATTACCAAGGAGTTTAAGTTTGAAATGGCCCATGCCTTGTATGGGCATGATGGTCCTTGCAGGCATTTGCACGGACATTCGTATGAACTGTTTGTAACCATTAAAGGCGAGCCCTTACAAGACCCGGATTCGTCGAAAAATGGAATGGTTATGGACTTTGGCGATTTGAAAAAAATTGTTCGTTCAAAGATTATCGACCGTTTTGATCATGCTTTGGTGCTGAATACCCAAACTCCAATGCCTGCTGGCTTGGACACTTTTTCGCTTTTCGATAATATGATATTGGTTGATTTTCAGCCATCAAGCGAAAATTTATTGGTACATTTTGCTGAGTTGATAAAACCCGAACTTCCCGCCAATGTGGAATTGTACAGCATGAAACTTCGTGAAACCGTAACTTCGTATGCCGAATGGTTTCATGACGATAACCCGTAAGCCCTAATTCCCACAGCAACTAAAACACTGGCAGGAATTCTCGCCATGTTCCGAGATACGGTCTATCAACGTTCCTTTCACCGCGAAGCCCTCGTGCCTCCATTGTAGTAGGCCGCCTGCAAGCCAATATAGATCTCTTGGTCCCAAGACCTTTGCATAAGCTGTAAGTTGCTCTTTACCATTACCATCAAGGTTGGCAAAAATTAATTTGGCCTTTACATCCAAGTTTTCGGGGGCTAAAGCTAAGAGTTTATCGAGGCTGATTTGGTTCTCGATGGCAAAAGCCAAGTTCTGACAAACACATGCATCGCGCACATCAACCAAAAGCGCGCCCTCTTTAAGCAACGTCCAAGCTTGGCGAACCGTAATGTTCTGCATTTTTTCAGCGGGTTCTATTCCCATACTTGCTCGAATTTACTCAGAATAAATAACCCTAACTAACACCTCTCCAACCATTCCCAGCGACTTTTTATCAATATGGTCCATATTATCGTTCATGGTGTGCCAGTGTTCAAAGAAAGAGCTTTGGCCCGAATTCCGGTTCAGATGAATAATGTTGATCATGGGGATATTGGCAATTTTATTCACAAAATAGTGATCATCGGTAATATATGTCCCTTGCTCAGGGATAAAGTAAGCACCATAGCCTGCCTCGGCTGCGTGGTCCCAAACTTTTTTAACCACGGCTGGGGCATAATAGGTTGAAAAGCCTTCCATTAAAAAAGTGGGGTTTGGCACGCCCACCATATCGAGCAGTATGCCATAACGCGCTTTGTACCCGTAAACATGCGGGTTTTTAGCCCAATACTGCGAACCCAACCCCCAAGCCTCTTCAGAGTTTTGACCTTGCTTATCTTGCGGGGGACCATAATCTTCGGCATCAAACAACACAATATCAACACCTATTTGCGGAGACTGGGCTTTTAATACCCTCGCCAGTTCCATTAGCACACCAACGCCGCTTGCTCCATCGTTGGCGCCATCAATTGCCGTAGTATGCTTTGCCTTATCGGGATCGCTATCAGCATAGGGTCTCGAATCCCAATGCGACGACAACACAACCCGGTTGGGATTTTGCAAGTTAAACGAAGCAATAATGTTACGCCCGTTTAAGATTGTACCATCATAGGCTCGTGCTTTAAATGCTTGAATTTGAACATCGGGCGTAAACTTTTTTAGCTCACTTTCAATGTAAGAAGCACAAGCTGCCGAAGCCTTGGTGTTGGGAACCCGTGGCCCAAACGCCACTTGCCGGGCTACATAATTATAGGCTGAATCGGCATTAAACGCGGGAAAAGCTTTTTGAGCCTTTTTCGTTTCCTTTTTATCCGAGCCGGCCTGTTGTCCACAGCCAAGCATCATCAAGGTTATCATAACCACCAGGCTTACTAAAAATACGTTCTTTTGTTGAGCCATGTTTTATGCAAGTTTAAAAGGATTTCCAAATTCTCCCTCAAATACCATTTCCTCAAAATCAAAACGTTTCTTAGGGCCGGTTTCAATGGCTTTCAATTTTTCGGGAAGCTGGTCGGGGCTCCCCATATAGCCTAGGGCTATAACCGAAACGGGTACAAATGGAGGCTCGATAGCCAGGTTTTGTGCGGCTTTAGCAGGGTCGAAGCCCGTCATTTGGTGCACAAACAAGCCCTCGTGCATGGCTTGAAAGCTTAAGTGTGCCACCGCTTGGCCAGTATCGTACCTAAAATTAGGGTTGGGCTGATCGGGTTTGGCATTTGCAACGGTTTTGCCACAGGCTACAATTAAAACAGGTGCAAGCACTGCCCACAATTGATTAAACTCAACCAATGAATCCAGAATAGCCTCATGCGCTGGGGTACCTTTAAGTCCCACCACAAACCGCCAAGGCTGTTCGTTAGATGCCGAAGGGGCAAACAAAGCAGCCTCGAGCACACGGCCTAAAACCTCCCCCGAAATGGGTTCGGGACTAAAAGCCCTTGGGCTCCAACGTTTTTGAAGCAAAGG
>CAZKHA010000073.1:0-15266 GCA_964552325.1 uncultured Bacteroidales bacterium | reverse complement strand
GCAGCTCTAACTTCTGAAAAATCAGGTTTGAAACGCTCCAAGAAACGCTAAAAAAAAGGCAGTGATCTCGAAGGCTATTTAGCTTTAATCTTAAAATATACCGTATTCGAAGTTATTTCATGCCCTGTGGGATGAAGATATGCGTATGCAGTAATACTGTAAAATCCAGGTTCGCGAAGCTCAAATTTCCCACATGGCTCATAATATGAATCACGGGCGCATCTTGTTATATCCCAGACTTCAGTGAACGACATTTTTTTACGAATAAGCGTGTCCTGCTTTGCAAAATTATCCGATTCGAAGTTTCGATCAAGCTTAAGGCAGTCGCGCAAATCAAGGCTCTCTTCGTTATAATATTTCTTAACAATTATCCGGAAATTTGGAAGTAGCTTATCTTTAAATACTTGAATTGTTTGTGGTATCGTGTCAGTATTGGTAAAGTTAAAGGTTACTTCAACAGGTTCGCCTAGCAGATACGCTTTCTTATTAGCCTTAATCTTTAATTTCCACAAGATTCCGGAAAGCGAAAACCGGATTGATTCTCTGAGACGAATAACTTCTTCTATTTCGGCGTATTCTGGGTACTGAGAAATAACAATATCAGCATATTTTAATGCAGCGTTAAACAATTCATACTCATCCCCTACTTCTTGAGAGCCTTCATGAGAAAGTAGGCTTATTCTGTGATAAACTTCAGCTGCAAAAACTGTTTGTGGGTATTTATTTAAAAACGCCAAATAAATCTTGATGGCTTCCAAATTGAAAGAATTATCACCACCTTCATGCGAACTATCCTCTATATGACTAATCTTCATAAATTTAGCATCGTCAGCATATTCGCTGTTCGGGTAAATTTTTAGCAGGCTATCTAGATACAAAAACGGGAAAGTCATATCAATCGAACTGCATTCTGTTATGGGCCCAACGTGAAAAAATAAATCATAATAGGCTTTACCTAACTTCCATAATCGCACATCGTGGGGCAATCTGCTAGCATTTATGGCTTTAATGATGGTAAAACTCTTTGCTACTTCATTCATCTGACCTGAATGATAAACCGACCTGCTCTGAGGAAATTGTTCTTTAAGGATAGAATCGTATTTTAAAGATTGGTGCAGCTTTCCGTGTTGATTACAATACTGTATAATACCCAAATAGTACTTCGCTATCAATCCAATATCTTGTACAGAATCAATAATATACCGCTCTAAAGACACCAATTTTTTATAGCTTTTGGGTAGTCGCCACATAAATTCATTTTTAATGTCATCGAGACCGCTTTTTATTGCAGGGATGTTTGAATTACCATACTTGGCACTTAATAGTTTATAACATTTATAATAGGTCTTAAAATCATCTATTTGATGAATTTCTAAAGAATCAACCGTTTTTTTGAATTGGTTCTCCTCTATCAGCAATGGCCGATAATCTTCAGCCAACTTAAGCAAGTAAGTCTTTTCATATATATCAAATCTTTCCGACGTATTCCCATAAAAATACCTTGAATCCATTACCGTGTTATAATACGATTCATCCAATTCCAAGAAGTTGGTTTGGTATGTGGTCTTATTAAAAATAAATACCGAACTCGCAGTATAAAACCAGATATACTCTTTGTCATCTGCGACTTTATACTCCCCAATGTACCTGCTAATCCGAATAGTATCCAAAATATTGTTTACAAAATCAAACCTAATTATTCCATATCTCAAGTCTTCAAATGGAAGCCAAACAGCTTTTTCATCAACCACAATATTATCAAAAAGGTTATTGGGATAAGCGAACTTCCTTCGAACCTTTCCACTTTGGATTACAACCAAGTCATTCGCCCAATTGACTAACAATAGATTATTTACCCTTTTGCATGCATACATCTTCTTTTTTACTGAACGAACAATCTGCACTTTGTCATGCTCATAGTCGTAAACAACAGTACCATTGATTAGCAAAGTTTTACCAGAATTATCCTCAACCTTATTTACTTCCATGCCATAAATACCTTTGCTTTTATACACTTGGTTTTGTTCCCTTTTGATAATGTATAAACCATTGATTGTACCTACCGCCACAATGCTATCAAGGAAACAAATACTATTAAAAAACTTTATGTTGTTGAATACGTGCAAGGTATCATTTACCACATCATACACCAGCAAATCATGCTCATTAGCACTCAACCATATCAAATTGCTGTATTTCGAATCCTTGACAATGTTCTTTTTTCGCAGCCCTTTGGAATATGTACCCAACCGCTTATCGAGCCGGGTCCATGTGCTATCTTTCAAGCTCAACTCATACGAGTGCCCATCAGAATTCAACATCCAAACGACATTTGAATCAACGGGTGAAAAAATAAAATCTTCAATACGAATGGCATCATTTCCAAAACTTGCCTTGCCGTTGATGTCAATGTTTATAAATGGTTTAGAATCTCTTTTACGAAATTCCGTCTTACAACTAACAAGAAACAAGAAACTTGCGACCACCAACACCGTATTCAACTGAAAAACGGCATTACGACTAACGTTTACCCTGGTTTTCATATAAGTACGTATAAGATTTTCAAAAACGAACTTGCCGCACTAGCATATGTTTCTGTTAATAGCTTTGCCACCAGCCTTCATCGAATAGCAGTTTGATAGCTATTAAATAAATTCGTTTGCTAGGCTTAATGAATCCTAACTTAACAAAGTGTAAAGATAAGCATGCATGCTAATAAATTCCAAACGCGCAACTGTATTTTTTTTGATTTATATTTGAATCGAGCCGTTTTAACACAACAGCTTCTACCTACAATGCGAAAAAAAATCGCTCATCCCAATAGCTCAGTGTTGAGTTGCTTGCTTTCCACTCAAAATCAACACTTTAAACCATTCATTGCATGACAGTTGAGTGCAAATAATTTGCCGATTGCCAGTATAGTGCATTGAGATTTTTCAGCACCGAGAAGTTTCGCACGGGGGAACTCTGCTACCACAAGTATTTGCATCGTTTTTCATTAAAAAAAGAAAGGCTGCGCGCAAACCTGCGGACAGCCTCCCATGATCTCAGTGGATATATAATACGGGCTTTTAAGGAAGGAGTGTGAGTGTACCGAAGATAGCCCGTGAATTATCTTTTATATCGCGGAAAGAAACCTGGTAAATGTAAACCCCAACAGGTGCTTTAGCGCCTTTTATGCGGCCATCCCAACCAATTTCAGGGTTCTTGCATTCAAAAACCAGTTCTCCCCATTTCGAAAATATCTTTATCTCAAATTGATGTATCCCATCTGTTCGCAATTTATATGTATCGTTGCTCCCATCATCGTTGGGTGAGAAAGCTTTTGGTACATATAACGAGCAGTCGAGCAGGTAAACATCAAACCGTTGCTTTATCCTATTTCCATTAACCCCAGTGTATTCAACAGCATAGAAAGCATCTTCATCAGGCACAACCACAACAGATTGCGTAATGGCTCCATGTTCCCAATTATACCTACTACCATCGCCGGCATTTAGAAGCACCTCTTCGCCCTTGCAAATCGTAAATACCATGGCTTCAAGCTCTTCTACCTCTGCAGGCCTTATTGTGTCTGCAAAAGTTGTATGGGGCAAATCCTCGGGAGATATTGGCAACACTTTGGAGAGCAAGGGTTTAAAAATTGTTTCAGAAACTACAACAGCTTGCTTCGGTTTAGCCGAGCCCAAAACTTCTGGAATGGTAGTTATTTTTGAATCAACAACTTGTTTGCCTTCTTCTTGTGGATGATTTTGAGGCGTATCTTTAAGGATGGATTTGGGAACTACCTTGTTTTGGTTGGCGGTAGCCAAAACCGTTTCTGTATTATTGGCAGTTGAAGAAGCTACTTTATTTTCAACAGTTTGTGCAGGCTGAACGAACTTAGCAATTTGGTCGCTGGGTTTTGGCTGACTGACTGGATAAAAGTAAAACAGGGATGCAACAATAGCGACTATAAGCACAGATGAGGCACCAATAACAAGCCGTTTGCCCATATTAACCGGCTTTGCAACAGGCGTGCTGGCTTGCAAACTGGTTTCAATTTGCTGCCACACAACATCAGGTGGATGAACCTCAAAATCATTGAAGTTATCCCTGAAAAGTTTCCCTATGTCGTTTTGTCCTGTCATTCCGGTTTTTTTGGTTCCGCCATTTTCTCTTGAACAGCTAAGCGTTTTTGAAGTAAACGCCGGGCATGCATTAATTGGGTTTTTGACGTGTTGATGGAAATCCCCATTAATTCAGCAATTTCTTTATGGGAATAGCCCTCAATTTCGTATAGGTTAAAAACACTGCGATATCCAGGTGGCAAAACCTGAACCATTTTGAGAAGGTCTTTAACGTGGAGTTGCTCATGCAGGCTACCCGTATCTTCAATTACTTCTTCAAATTGTTCAAGATCCTGATGAAACTGATGCTTTTTATTTCGAAGAACCTGGTTTATAGACGTATTTACGATTATCCTCCTGATCCATCCTTCAAAAGAGCCTTCGTTCCTGAATTCGGCAAGTTTTAAAAACACTTTAATGAAACCTTCTTGAAGCATATCGGCAGCTTCGTCTTCGTTGCTCGCGTACCGCAAGCAAATACCGAACATACGTGAGGCGTATTTTTGGTAGAGCAACCTTTGCATTCGGCCGTCACCCTTAATACATCCTTGAATCAATGCGGTTTCATCATTCATGTAATTTTCCTGCCCTAATATGACATAGGTTTTAAACCAAAGGTTGCAAGGCCGTTAAAATTTTTCCTTTGGTATGATAATACAAAACCGAAAGATTTGTGGGTACGAGGGTTTGTTGTGCTACCCTTTGCACATCATCAGATGTAACAGACTGGTATTTATTAAGTTCTGTATTAACCATAGCTGCATCTCCTAGCAATTCCATTTGTGCTAAAAGCATGGTTTTGTTCAAAACATTCATTTCTGAAAACAAGTAAAGCGATTCGGCCTTGTTTTTAAGTTTCACCAACTCGTGTTCATCTATCTTGTTGGTTTTCAACAACTCAAGTTCTTGCATAATGGCTTGCTCGGCAACTTGGATGGTGGTTGAAGAGGCGAGTTTACCGGAAACAACAAACAAACCTGGGTCGTGTTCGCCACTTATAAAAGCCTGTATTTCTGAAAAAAGCTGTTGCTTCTGCACCAAGTTTACATAAAACCGCGAAGAATTGCCGCCTGACAGATAATCAGACAACAAATCAAACACATAATAATCGGGATGTAAACGATCGCACATATGCCAAACCATATAAATGGCATCATAAGGCACATCACGTTCAACTGTAAGGGTTCTGCAGGCTTGTTGAATAGGCTCAGTTGGTAATTGCCTTTGCAAAATGGGCTTTGAAGGAATAGAGCCAAACCACTTGATAGTCAACTCTTTTGCCATTTGTAAACTCATATTCCCACCAATGGCCAAAATGGCATTTGCAGGGTGATAGTAGGTGTTGAAAAACACTTTCACCTGATTCATGGTCGCTTGTTCGATGTGTTCGACCTTGCTTCCAATGGTAGGCCAGCGATAAGGATGCTTTCTGTAGGCTAAAGGCCTAAGAAGCGACCAAACATCGCCATATGGATTATTTAGATAGCGTTGCTTAAACTCTTCGATAACAACTTTGCGCTGTACCTGCAAACTCTTTTCCGAAAAAGCTAGCCCAAGCATCCTGTCTGACTCTAACCAAAACCCAATTTCAGCATTACCCGCTGGCACAGTCAAGTAATAACTGGTCATATCGCTACTGGTAAAAGCATTGTTCTCGCCACCAGCCTTTTCGAGCGGCTCATCGTATCTGGGTATATTTACAGAGCCTCCAAACATCAAATGTTCAAACAAATGAGCAAAACCCGTATGATCTGGGTCTTCATTTCGCGAGCCAACATTGTATAACACATTCAGGGCCACCATGGGCGTGCTCGCATCATAATGATGTAGCACTATTAAGCCATTTTCTAAAACAAATCGTTCAAATTCAATCACGCAATGCAGAGTTTTGGTCGGCAAAAGTAAGACAAAGTTTTAAGGCTGGGGTTTATTCATCACCACAAGCGTGCGAAGGTTGCGGCAAGCGCAACTATAGTTGACTAAAATTCACATACAACAGAAAGCCAAACGACCAATTATTTGTGTCAGGCAAGTACGACGAGCGAAACCCCACATCAACAGGTGCCACAAAACGAAGCAAGTGCATATCAGAGGTAAGCTCGAAGCCACAAGAAGAATAAGTGTTGAAAGCGTTGTAAGCCATATCAGCAAAAAAAGCCATCTTTACTCGTTTGATATAGGCCAATGGCCCTAAGCTATAGTCGGGGTACAAAACCGGGAATTTGTAAGTAATGTTTGTTGACCACAACTCCGTATCATGAACTGCTTCATGCCCACGAGGCAGTGATACGGCACGCGAAAATGAAAGTTCTCCATCGTTCTGATATTCATACCCCACATAGAGCCTAAAACCATGATGCCTCAACAACCCGGGCAAATATGCTTGAGCTTCCGCCGAAAACTGCATCCCACCTATACTGGCAGCTTGATATCCCAATTGCAAAGCCTGACCATATTTCGGGTACATGTTGCGAATACCCGTACGCATGTAATTTGCCATAAACACATCGGCCCCATAAACCATCCACTCGTGGTGTTTGAAAGATGCAGGTTGATTGGAATACTCTTGACGCTTCGCTCCTCGCAGTACTATTTGAGGGATTAAATAGCGATTCCAATTCCGAATGGACCAATGCAAAGGCAAACTTACGGTGGTTTTCACGCTGCCCTCATGCCATTTCATGTGCAATAACTGGTCATTTACATTAAATACACCCTTCCTGTTTCTGTAATCAACTTCGATATCAATTACAGGATAAAATCCCCGATAAGAATAGTTTACAAAAAAACGATCGTCTCTCTCTTCCAAATCATACTCATATCCCAAGGTGGTAAACGAAGTAGAAAGCAGGTTCTGCGACATAAAAGTAAAGCCGGGTTTCACCTCTGTGTTTGCATTGCTAGTGGCTAATGGCCCATAACTATGAAAACGAAACAAATGCGCATATTTACGATAAGGTTCTATTGAATAGCCATTTGTATCAATTACCGATGTTGTCGTATCGTTTTCTTCAAAGGAAAATTGCTCCAACTGCTTATGCGCTATCGCTGAGCAGCTATCGGATGGTGTCCAAAGCAGTTCGGCGAGATGCTTCATTTTGGGTTTATATCCAACTGCTGTGTATTCAGAATACACCAATTCGCTGGCGTCGTGCCCGAGACTTGGGTATGCTGCTCCAAACGCCGTGCGGGTCAATTGGTAATGTTTGTTTTGCAAAGGAAGGTAGGCAAACAATTCGGGCTTATTAGCACAACCACTTACATAAAAGAGTGTATCGCCAAGTAGCACCGGGTCGTATATTTCACGGTATGAATAAGGGATTAGTTTACCGCTGGCTTTTTGGCCCACATCTATTTTTATCACAGCTTTGCCCAAGTCGTTGGTATGCACAGCCACAAGACTATGGCTATTCACATCCCAATTAAGCATTGAATACGAACCGAAAAGCGTATCAACTAATGAAAACTCGTTTAAACCCGTGTTAAGGTTTATCACCCGAAGTGTAACTACGGCACGCGTATCATTCTCAACATAAGCAAGATACTGCTGATCGGGAGATAAGGCCGGCGAAAACCATCGAGTATTTTTTGCTACCACACGTTCCTTTCCATTTTTAAGATTCAAAAAATGGATTTCAGCAAAGCTTTGGTTATCCCACCGCCTATCGGATTTGTATTGCGTAAATACAAGGGTATTCCCACTAAGCTTTACTGATTGTGGGTCGTAAGAACCTGGAACAAACACAACGGAATCCTTCTTACCTTGCTGTATTACAACAAATTGGTCAAGTTCTCCAAATTCTTGCCTAATGGCAAAGTATTGATTTTGATTTATTTGCTGAACTTTGATGTAGGAAATATACGCCAGTCCTTTCTGGTCAGGAATCAACGAATCGTTTAAAAGTTGATTTTCTTGATGCCAATCCCATTGCAATTGCCGCATGGCCCGCTTATACAATGCAATTTTGCCAAAACCGGTAGCTTTTTGCAGGCCTTTCGAAAACGCATAAGGGTGATAAGGGTTACATGCCACATAGGTTAAGGCTTTATCCCAAGCCATTATCCCAAACTGGCTCCTAACATAGCTTACTAAATGATATCCAAGCACATAATGGTCAGGCACAAACGTATTATAAGAACCAAAATAAGCTTTATCATAACTAAACGCGCCATGCGTTAGTAGTTGTGCTCGAATTGGCATGCTGAACAATGGGTCGCGGCCACGGCCGGCTTCTGAAAAAACTGTCTCCGAATAAACTGCATCCCCTTCTAAAAACCAAAGAGGTATATAAAGACCTAATACAGCGGCAATAGCTTGTTCGCCAAAAACATAGCCAAGATACTTAGTTGTACCTTTGTTAAGGGCCGAAGTTTGCAACACATGCCTATACTCATGCAAGGCAAGCTGGCTTGGCCAGCCTTGTGCGTAGGTGTCAACCGGCGGGCGAATATAAAACTCCATACGCGAAGGTGCCCAGCTAACCAACGCGTTCGCCACAACCGAACGATTGTGCAACAACACATCTATCCTTTTAGGATTGGAACGTAGGCTGAAATTCAGTTTCTGAGCAGCAAGCTCCAACGCTTTACCATACTTTGCTGCTAAACGTTCATTTCCCGACTCGAATACGATCCTAAAATTCTTCGACTTCAACTGACTCCATTTAATTTCTGCAGGATCTTCACCTGTTGTAAAGAATTGAGCATGCGCATTGCACACCGTTATAACCGCAAATGCCACAAGGGTTTTCCTTAGGATAAAAAAAGTCCTTTGAATATGCATCCAACCTCCAATCTTAGGTTAGCAATGCTTGAAAATAATCCCAAACTGGGTCGAGAGGCGTTGGTGCAACAAGCGATATTACATCATCTTTTACAGGATGCTTAAAGACAATTTTACGGGCATGCAAATGAATAAAACCACCTGTGTTTGAGCGTGGAAACCCATATTTTAAGTCACCCTTTATTGGGCAACCAATGTGGGCGAGTTGTGCCCGTATTTGATGATGGCGTCCGGTTAAGAGTTTTACTTCCAATAAGAAATAATTATCACTTTGTGCCAATTGGCGATACTCCAGTTCAGCCTTTAACCTATCTTTTGCTTCTGTATCGTTTACATAGGTTTTGTTCTGTTTCTCGTTTCGGCTCAGATAATGCACCAATTTCCCGCTTTCATTTGCAGGTTTGTCTTTTACTACGGCCCAATACACTTTCTCGATTTTATGCTCGCGCAGCATATTGTTTAGCCTTGCAAGAGATTTGCTGGTCCGGGCAAAGATCACTGCTCCGCTAACAGGCCTGTCTAAACGATGCACCACACCCAAAAACGCTTCTCCAGGTTTTCCATATTTCTGGCGGATATAAGCTTTCACTATATCGCTCATGGGTTTATCGCCCGTTTTATCGCCTTGCACTATCTCCGATGAGAGCTTATTCACTACAATCAAATGATTGTCTTCAAACAAGATGCGATCAGAAAGATTCAACATATCAAAACTGGTTATAATTGCCAAGCATACGTGGACCCTTGTTTTAACTTATGCATATAAACCAAAGCCACTTGTTGGAAAAAACACTAATATTGTTCACGGTCATTTGGGAAATCAACAAGTTTTACATCGTTGATATAGGTCTGCACTGCACCCTTAATCTCTTCATACAAATTGTGGTATCGGCGCAAGAACCTGGGCGAAAATTTGGTTGTAATGCCTAACATATCGTGCAGCACCAGCACTTGGCCATCAACGCCATGTCCGGCACCAATACCTATGGTGGGGCATTTAACCAATTGAGTTACCTCCGTTGCAAGTGCTGCAGGGATTTTTTCTAATACAATGCCAAAACACCCAGCCTTATCTAATAAAACGGCATCTTCTTTAAGCTTAAGCGCTTCGTCGGTCTCCTTAGCCCTAACTACATAAGTACCAAACTTATGTATTGATTGAGGCGTTAGCCCTAAATGCGCCATTACTGGAATGCCTGCCGAAAGGATGCGATCTACTGACTCGATGATTTCTTTTCCCCCTTCAATTTTTATTGCATTGGCCCCGCTCTCTTTCATGATGCGAATAGCCGAATTTAATGCTTCCTTAGAATTGCCTTGGTATGTACCAAACGGAAGATCAACCACTACCAACGCACGTTGTACAGCCCTAACTACCGAAGCGGCATGATAAATCATCTCGTTAAGGGTTATGGGTAAGGTGGTTTTGTGGCCAGCCATTACATTTGAGGCGCTATCGCCAACAAGAATTACATCAATGTATGCTGCATCTAAAATTCCAGCCATTGAAAAATCATACGCCGTAAGCATAGCTATCTTTTCGCTTCGGTGCTTCATTTCTTGAAGAACGTGCGTTGTAATTTTTGTATATTTCTGAGAATCAAATCTTTGTTCCATATAAGTAAAAACTTGTTCAAGAATTTAAGGTGCAAAGCTATGGGTTTTAAACTAACCAAGGCCAAAATGAATCATAATTAAGCCGCTCTCAGGAAATATATTTAATTTTGCAGCATGAAGACCAAACTTTACATCCTATTGTCACTTGCAGTTTCATTGTTTTTTCAGGCATGCGAAACTGATTTCGACCTTACGGCCGATTGGGAAGAGACTACCATTATATATGGTGTGGTATCGCAGAACCAAAAAGTACAAAACATTCGAATAAACAAGGCCTTTTTGGGCGATGGCAATGCTCTGCAGTATGCGCAAAATCCTGATTCTATAAACTTTGATACAGCCATCATTAGGGCAAGAATCGATGAGTATTACTTGGGCGCCTTCATGAAAAGTTACCAACTAAAACCCGTGTGGATTGATCGTCAATATGACACCTCAAGTGTGTTCTACAACCCCAACAGACCTCAGTTACTTGTTTATCAAACACTTCCTTATTCAAAATTTGGTATTGACGATTTTTCGAAAGACACTATCTGGCTAAACCCCAACTCAACCTTTTACTTGGTGGTTAAAAACATAAAGCGGGGCACCGAAATCAAATCGTTTACTCCATTGGTGAGCGACTTCAGTATTTCGAAACCCAACATAAACCCGAACAACCCTATAATCAACATAAAAGACTCTGAAAGCAGCAATTCTGTAAAATGGAAAGCTGCCAAAAACGGCAAACGGTCGGAGGCTATTTACCGATTCTATTATAAAGAGTTCACCAATTCTACCGATACTGTTATCAAGTATTGCGATTTCGCACTCGGCACCTTCAAATCAGATCGTACGGATGGTACCGAAGAATTTGAAACTAGTTTTAAAGGGAGTAGTTTTCACACAACCCTTGCAAATCAGATACCTTTTAATACGAACATTAAACGCGAGGCTTACCGCATTCAGTTGATTTTTACTGTAATAGCTGACGAATTCAACATCTACCTCGACGTTAATGCCCCAAGTTCAGGGATTGTTCAGGAGCGCCCAGAGTACACAAACATTGAAAATGGACTAGGCATTTTTTCAAGCCGTTACCAAAAAACAAGAATGGCGAAAATTGGCCCCAATATGGAAGCAGACATCGTAAGCAGGTTCAACCAACTTGATGGCAGTTTTCAATTATCCGCCGCCAATAAGTAGGCCACTATCCAATAAAAAGGCAATGGTCACCTTGTCAGGTGGCCATTTTTTGGTTAGGTCAACTGCTCATTTTGCATGAATCGTTCGAAAAACACCGATAAAGCACTGTCGTTTTGTCATAGCAGCGAAACTGGTTTGTCACAAATGCTGATATCATTACACGAATACAAACTACTATTTAACAAGCATTTACTAACAAAACAATACTAACGGAAAGGTTAAACCGCACTAATGGGCACAATGATTTAGCCCTAATAAGTCTTTGGCACAATGATTGAAATGAGGGCAATCAATAAATTAAAAGAATAAATTTTAACACTAATAACATGGGAAAAATTATAGGAATAGACCTTGGGACTACCAACTCATGTGTAGCCGTTATGGAAGGCAATGAGCCAGTAGTTATTCCAAACAGTGAAGGAAGACGCACAACTCCATCAGTAGTAGGTTTTACCGAAAATGGTGAGCGCAAAGTTGGTGACCCTGCTAAACGTCAGGCTATTACAAATCCCACAAAGACTATTTTTTCGATAAAAAGGTTCATGGGCGAAACCTACGACAGGGTAACATTAGAAACTAAGCGCGTACCCTATTTGATAGTTAAGGGCGAAAACAACACACCAAGGGTACAGATTGATGACCGGAAATTCACGCCACAAGAAATCTCGGCTATGGTGCTTCAAAAAATGAAGAAAACCGCTGAAGATTATCTAGGCCAAGAAGTTACAGAAGCCGTTATTACAGTTCCTGCATACTTTAGCGACTCACAACGCCAAGCAACCAAAGAAGCTGGCGAAATTGCTGGACTTAAGGTTAAACGTATTATTAATGAGCCCACAGCAGCCGCATTGGCTTATGGTCTCGATAAAAAGAACAAGGATATTAAAGTTGCCGTTTACGACCTAGGCGGAGGCACTTTCGATATTTCGATTTTGGAACTGGGCGAAGGCGTATTTGAAGTTAAATCAACCAATGGAGACACCCATTTGGGTGGTGATGATTTTGACCATGAGGTTATTAACTGGCTGGCCGATGAGTTTATTAGAGAAGAAGGCCTTGACCTGCGCAAAGATCCTATGGCACTTCAGCGTTTGAAGGAAGCAGCCGAAAAGGCAAAAATAGAGCTTTCAAGCTCAAACGAAACTGAAATCAACTTGCCCTACATTATGCCTGTGGATGGCGTTCCGAAGCACTTGGTTAAAAAACTTTCAAGGGCAAAATTTGAGCAGTTGATTGATAATTTAGTTCAACGAACTGTTGAACCTTGCCGCAAGGCGATAAAAGATGCCGGACTGACCGCATCTGAAATTGATGAAGTGATTTTGGTTGGTGGCTCAACCCGTGTGCCAATGGTGCAACGCGTTGTTGAAAACCTTTTTGGCAAAACCCCATCCAAGGGCGTTAATCCCGATGAAGTTGTTGCAGTTGGAGCAGCTATTCAGGGTGGAGTTCTTACCGGTGAAGTTAAAGACGTATTATTGCTCGACGTAACCCCTCTTTCGCTGGGTATCGAAACCCTCGGAAGCGTGATGACCAAGCTTATTGAATCAAACACCACGATTCCTACCCGCAAATCAGAGACTTTCTCAACGGCTGCCGATAGCCAAACTACTGTCGAAATCCACATTTTGCAGGGCGAGCGCCCAATGGCGAGCCAAAACAAGAGTATTGGAAGGTTCCACCTTGATGGAATTCCGCCAGCCCCACGTGGCGTTCCTCAAATTGAAGTAACTTTTGACATCGATGCCAATGGAATCCTACATGTTTCAGCAAAAGACAAGGCCACTGGAAAATCGCAACAAATCCGTATAGAGGCTTCATCTGGATTATCTGATGAAGAAATCAAACGAATGAAAGCCGAGGCCGAAGCCAATGCTGAGTCGGATCGTAAAGCACGCGAAGAAATAGACAAACTAAACCATGCCGATAGCCTGATTTTCCAAACCGAAAAACAGATGAAAGAGTATGGCGACAAAATCCCTGCCGATAAAAAAGCACCTATTGAGAGTGCACTAGCAGAGCTCAAAGAAGCCCATGCTTCAAAGAATATTCAGTCGATTGAAGCTGCTACAGCTCGCTTAAACCAAGCCTGGCAAGTAGCTAGCGAGGAAATGTACAAGAATACCCAACCTGGAGCCGACCCTAATGCCGGCCCTGGCGCAGCACAAGGTGGAAACCAAAAAGATGGAACCGTTGAGGATGCTGACTTTGAAGAAGTTAAATAAGTACTACAATATAGTTTCTATACAAAGCCACCAATTGGTGGCTTTTTTCTTTTTCGCAGCAAACCTTCGGATTGCAAACACATTTCCCCTGCAAGCCTCTTTCAACAACTTTAAGGGTATAAGTTAACTCATGTTGAACTTTTACATAGCTTTCTTGTTATTTAGAATATGTCCACACATGTGGAACAACCATTTATTTTAAAACAGCCTACAAGGTAACTTAAATTAAAACCTCACTCATGTTTAAAGAATATAATCCATTGGATGACAAGCTTTTTCAGGTAATGGACAACGATGGAAAAATCGTGAACCCAGCTTGGAAGCCAGCTATAACATCTGAAAGGCTCGTTAAAGCTTATAAGGATATGCTTTTTGCGCGTACGGCCGACTTTATGGCTGTTTCGTTTCAGCGGCAAGGCAGAATGTACACGTTTCCACCCAATTATGGCCAAGAAGCCATTTCTGGCGGTTTAGCCATTGTGATGCGCGACCAAGATTGGTTTGTGCCTGCTTTTCGTGAAATGGGCGCATGGCTTGCCAAGGGCGCAACCTTAAAAGAAATCTTCCTTTATTTTATGGGCTATGAAGACGGAACTGTTTTTAAAAACGCTCAGAATATTGCCCCGATCTCGGTTCCCATTGCTTCGCAAATAATAACTGCAGCAGGTATTGGCTATGCAGCCAAATATAAAAACGAAGACAGCGTGGTTTATGCTGTGGTGGGCGATGGAGGAACGTCGCATGGTGATTTTGCCGAAGGCGTAAATTTTGCAGCCGTTTGGAAAGCACCCGTAGTGTTTATTGTTCAAAACAATCAATTTGCCATCTCGGTTCCATTCAAAAAGCAAACCCGTTCGCTTAACATCGCTGTAAAATCGGTTGCTTATGGCATTCCCGGGATAAAGGTGGATGGTAACGACATTTTTGCCATGACACGTGCTTTGGAAGAAGCTACAGCACATGCAAAAGCCGGCAATGGCCCTGTACTGATTGAAGCAATGACGTATCGCCGTGGAGCCCATACCACATCGGATGACCCAACTAAATACCGCACCAAAGAAGAGGAAGAGTCGTTTGCATGCACCGATCCTATTGACCGCTTACGTAAACACTTGGTGAGTGAAAACCTCTATGATGCAGCTACTGAAGAACAACTTGTGGCTGAATACAAAAAAGAAGTTGACCGCCAGTTTACAGAGGCTGAGAACTACCAACCCTATCCGCTTGAAGATGTATTCAAATACTTATACGTGGATATGCCCGATGATTTAAAAAAACAAAAAGTGGAACACGAAAAATTCCTTAAATGGAAGGAGGCCCAGAAATGAAAGTAATGACAATAGTTCA
>CAZKHA010000072.1:0-15371 GCA_964552325.1 uncultured Bacteroidales bacterium | reverse complement strand
TTCCTCTAAAGAAGCGATGTTCGATGGGTTTTTAGATGCTTTGCGGCTGCCTTCGTATATCTCAAATTTGTTGAATCGGCATTCTAGCGGGCCGTTGAATAGGTGTATTTTGCGAGAGGGATGTAGCCCAAGATGCTTAAGTGCGAATAAATCGGAGGTGATGATCCATGCATCAAATCCTAAGTAATTCTTTTTGAGGGTATCGCCAATTGATTTATACAAAGCAACTATATCTTCTGATTTGAGGCGTTCGCCATACGGCGGGTTCGAGACCATGATACCGGGCCCGTCGAACGAGGTGTCTTCAAATTTGGCTTTTCGCAGGGTAACATCGTCGTTTAATCGGGCCTTTTTTAGGTTTTGCTTCGCGTTATCAATTGCTTGGGCTGACATGTCAGAGCCGAAAATCTCACAATCCTGTTCCTTGCGTTTTTTGGCCGCATCAGCCTTTATTTGATTCCATAGGCTGCGGTCAAAGTCGCGCCATTTCATAAATCCATATTCATTGCGGTATTGCCCAGCGGGTATGTTTTGTGCAATCATGGCGGCTTCAATCAACAGGGTGCCACTACCACAGAAAGGGTCAACAAAATTTGTTTCGCCGTTCCAGCCTGTGAGCATAATCATGCCAGCTGCCAGCGCTTCATTGATAGGCGCAAGTCCAACTGACTGCCGGTAGCCTCTTTTATAGGTGGGTTCGCCAGAACTGTCTAAATATAAAATGCACTTGCGGCCGCTAACAAAAAGGCTTAGCGAAATATCTGGATTGTCCTTGTCAACATCGGGGCGGCGTTTGTGTTTTTCAACAAACCAGTCGGCAACAGCATCCTTAACTTTTAAGGAAATAAAGTGTGAATGTGTAAAAGCTGAATTAACCAAAACGGCTTCAACAACAAACGTATCCCTAAAGCTCATGATGGCGTCCCAGTCAACTTTTTTAACGCCTTCGTATAGCTCATCGTTTGTGCCAGCTTCAAACTCAGCTAATGGGACTAAAATTTTTATTGCTGTCCGTGAGAGGTAGTTTGCCTTGTAAACAGTTTCTTTGGTGCCTGTAAAGGCCACGGCGCGAGTAAGTACTTCGAGGTCTGATGCGCCTAGTTGTTCAAGTTCAGAAGCCAATACAGGTTCTAGGCCTGCTAGGGTTTTGGCGATAAACCGGGTGGTTGAGGGAGGAATCAAAATGGGTGGGTATTTGGCTGCGAAGATACGTAAAAGCTATGCTTGCCCAAACTTTGTTGGTGGATGGTGCTTGAAAAGATACGAAAAGGTAAGCCCAACTATTTTGGCTAAGTAGTTGGGCTTGAATTGGTGAGTTGGTTTTATTTTGAAAGGGTCAGTTTTTGTAAAGCCAATGCAAAAGTATTAGCCACGCTTAGTGTTCTCCATTATCGGGTGTGATTTTAGCCTTTTTTTGGCGTCCGGCATCTTTTAGCGCTTTTGAGATGATCCATTCCAATTGGCCGTTTACGCTTCGGAATTCGTCGGCAGCCCATTTTTCAACAGCTCCCAAAACTTCAGGATCAAGCCGTAATGCAAATACTTTCTTGGTTGCCACGGTTCTATTGGTGTAGGGTTCCTGTATTAACAACGGGTGATACTGATTTGTCGGAGGTTAGGACTACCATTAGGTTGCTCACCATGGCTGCCTTACGTTCGTCGTCAAGGTCAACAATTTTACGTTTCGATAGCATGTCCAATGCCATTTCAACCATGCCAACTGCGCCTTCAACAATTTTTTGACGGGCTGCAACTACTGCAGTGGCTTGTTGGCGTTGAAGCATAGCGCCGGCAATTTCGGAAGCATACGCCAAGTAACTTATCCTGGCTTCAATTACCTCGATACCTGCAATAGATAGGCGTTCGGTTAGTTCCACCTCTAATACTTGGTTTACTTCTTCACCGCCCGAGCGAAGGGTTATTTCTACTTGCTCGTCATCAAAATTATCGTAAGGGTAATGTCCTGCCAGTTTGCGAATGGCTGCTTCGCTTTGTATTTCAACAAAATGTGTGTAGTCGTCAACCTCAAAAGCAGCTTTAAATGTGTTTTTAACCCGCCATACCAACACAATCCCGATGATAATTGGGTTTCCAATTTTGTCGTTTACTTTTATGGGTTCTCCATTAAGGTTTTTGGCGCGTAGCGATAGTTTTTTGCGGGTGTAAAAGGGGTTGATCCAATAAAACCCATTATCCATCACGGTGCCTACATAATCGCCAAAAAGTACCAACACACTCGATTCGTTTGGGTTCACAATCATTATGCCTCCCATTATGAAGCCCATAAGAATCAATAATATAATACCTGGAATAATAAACCAAGGATCAGGAGCGCCTGATGCAATTAACGCAATGCCTCCGCCTAAGCATACTAAGCCAACAAATAGTCCTAAGTACCCGGACAAAGGTTTGATAAATTTTTCGGTTTCCATTTATAATGATATTAAAATGATGTTGCAATATTACTACAATAATAGTCTTTTGTCAAGGGATTTTGAAAATATTTTTTTACGTATTGATATTCAATGTGCTGCGTTTGTTGGTTAGGGCTTCGTGCTACTAAACGAGGTAGTTTGGAAAAAAATGCTTAGGTTTGCCCAACGTATGATTATACCCATTCTGATACCCTTATTAGTTGCTATGTTCTTGGCCCTAAACATGGGTGGTAGCGGTACAGCGCCATCTTTTTCGGCTGCATATGGCACCAACATTATCAAGAAGATGGCCATACCCGGATTATTTGGGATGTTTGTTTTTTTGGGTGCTATTATAGCGGGTGAAAAGGTAGTTCTTACGTTAGGCAAGGGATTGTTGGATGGTTCTAAAATGACACTTACCGTCACCACAATTATTTTGCTATCAGTATCTTTATCGTTGTTGTTTGCTAATTTAATTGGTGTTCCACAAAGCACGAGCCAGTCAACAGTTTTGGCCTTGTGCGGGCCGGCCATTTATTTAGAAAGCCTGAACACGCACAAACTGTTTTTCGAGATTATACCAATTTGGTTTCTTTTGCCAATAGTAGCTTTTGTCTTAACGTTGATAGCGGCAAAAGTGCTTAAGCGATATTTTCAAAAGAAAGCTGAAACGCAATTCCAGCGATTGCCAAGATATTCATTTACAAGGTTGTTTTTAATCGGTTCGGCTTGTTATGTTGCGTTTTCGATTGGCTCAAATAATGTTGCAAATGCTACTGGGCCTTTGATTTCGATGGTTATCAAAGAATTGCATATCGATCCTAACGATCATGGAAAGTTTGTGCTGGTGATGGTAATTGCTACTTTGATGATTGCCCCTTTGTTTGGCATTGGTAGTTCTATTTTTGGGTATAAAGTCCTAAAATCAACCGGTCAGGATATTGTAAAAGTAGGGCCTTTAGAAGCGAGTATTATCTCGGTGATTACGGCCTCGTTGTTATTAGGTGCTTCGCTAACCAAGGGTATTCCAACATCGTTGGTTCAGTTGAATAGTTTGGCATTTATGGCTATTGGGGTTTCAAAATTTGGCTGGGGTAATATTTTTAAAAACAGCACAGTACGTAAATTTTGGTTGGTTTGGTTAGTTGCTCCATTATTTGCTTTTGCCTTGGCATTATTGCTTACATATTTAGCCGATGTAACTGGTTTGCTCTACCATTAATGGACGTTTTACGAAAGATTCTAGTAAAACAGTAGGGTTATTTTCTGTAATTTTGCAAACCAGCGGACAACTTCAGGCTGATTACCTTTACTTTAAGTTGAATATCTCTTGTACAGTGAATAACGCTGCAATTGCATGATGAAAAAGAACTATAAGCATCTTTTTTTCGACTTGGACGGAACCCTTTGGGATTTTGCCCGAAACTCAGAAGAAACACTTTCCGATTTGTTTTATGAATACCAGCTTGGAAATGGCAATGAATTGGACTTTGAAGCCTTTCATCAAGCTTATATTCAGATAAACAATGGTTTATGGGATGAGTATCGACAAGGCAAGCTTGCCAAAGAGGTTCTTTCGGTTCAACGTTTTAGTCTTACCCTGGCCAAGTTTGGAATAGCTGTTCCAGGCCTTGCCGAAGAATTTTCGGTGGCTTATGTAAATCGTAGTCCTACCAAAACCAAGTTGTTGCCATTTGCTTTAGAAACCTTGGCTCAACTTAGTACTACTTATCAGCTTCATTTGATTACCAATGGCTTTATTGAAGTTCAGGAAACCAAAATTAGCCTTTCTAAAATACGGGACTATATTCAGCATATGATAACTTCGGAAGAAGTTGGTTGCCTTAAACCCTGTAAGGCGATTTTTGAATACGCATTTGAAAAAACGGGCGCTGAAGCCTCGGAGAGTTTGATGATTGGCGATGATTATGCCATTGACATTGTGGGAGGTTCAACAGCTGGAATGGATACTGTTTTTTACAATCCCCTTCAAAATCCAAGTGGAATTGAGGCTACTTATACAATTGATTGTTTAAGCCAGCTCGCGAACATTTTAACCAGCCCTAGACCATGAACCTCTATTATTTCCCAGAACTTACACCGGAGGCCGTTTCGGCAGCACCCTTGGTTAGGTTAGTTGGCGATGAAGCCAAACATGCTGTAAAGGTGATGCGCATGAAGAACGGCCATAAGGTTTACCTTACCGATGGTAAAGGCAATAGGTATGAGTCGGTTATGGTCAATGATTTATTAGGTAACGTGGAATTAAAGGTGTTGTCATGCGAAAGTGCCGCGCTATCTCATAACCCTGCCTTGTTTTTGGCGGTAGCCCCAACCAAAAACCCCGACCGCATGGAGTGGCTTGTTGAGAAAGCCACAGAAATTGGTTTGGCAAGCTTTCAGCTTATTGAATGTGAACATTCTGAACGTACCCGTTTGAATGTTGAACGCCTCAAACGGATTGCTGTAGCTGCTATGAAGCAGTCGTTGCGATTTCAATTGCCAATAGTTGCAGATGTTATAAGTTTTAAACAACTTGTTTCGATGCCTTTTGAAGGTGCTAAGTATATTGCTTGGTGCGATACCAGTACCGAGGTGCAGTTTTTTGAACTGCTGCCTTTGGCTTCCAATTGCTTGATATTAATTGGCCCCGAAGGTGATTTTAGCCCAACAGAAATTAACATGGCGATAGAAAATGGGTTTGTTCCTGTAAGCCTTGGCTCTACCCGTTTTAGAACCGAAACTGCTGCTTTATCTGCAGCTTTTATGTTTAACTTAAAAAACAGCTTGTTATAAAAATGAAGAGTTACCACCTAAAAATATTTTTTTTGGCGCTTATGCTATTTAGCTCGCAGTTTACTGCCTATGCCCAAGAGAAAATGAAACTTGCTTTGTTAAAGTACTCAGGTGGAGGTGATTGGTATGCCAATCCAACTTCCTTGCCTAATCTAATAGCTTTTTGTAATTCATCGCTTGGTACAAATCTAGATGCTGAACCTGCCACTGTTGAACCTGGCGACCCTTCGATATTTAATTATCCTTTCACGCACATGACTGGCCACGGGAATGTGGTGTTTTCTGAACAAGAATGCGACAACTTGCGCAAGTACCTGTCAGCGGGAGGTTTCTTGCATATTGACGATAACTATGGAATGGATGTATATGTGCGCCGCGAACTTAAAAAGTTGTTTAGTGATGCAGATTTGGTAGAATTGCCTGTCAACCATCCAGTTTTCAATCAAAAGTTTATGTTCCCAAATGGGATCCCCAAAATACATGTGCACGACAACAAGCCTGCCAAAGCTTTTGGCATTTACGTTGATGACCGCCTTGCGATTTTATACACCTATGAATCCGATTTAGGCGATGGCTGGGAAGACCAAAGGGTGCACAACGATAGTGAGGCCACACGAACCAAAGCTCTACAGATGGGGGCCAATATAATTCAATATGTTTTTACGCAATAAGATGCTGATACCTTATGTTAATCATTACCTTTAGTTGTTCCTCTAACCCCTGCCATTACTATGGAATTTGTTAATCCTTGGTTTCTCACGGGCTTATCGGCTATTGCCATTCCCATATTTATCCATCTGTTTAATTTCCACAGGTACCGTAAGGCATATTTTACCAATGTTCGGTTTTTAAAAAGTATTAAGGTTCAAACACAGAAGCAATCGCGACTTCGTAGCATCATCATACTTATTGCCCGCATTTTGGCCATTATTTGTGTGGTTGTCGCATTTGCTCAACCTTATATACCCAAAGGTAAGCTCAGTGTTAAACCCGGTGCCACAAACGCCATCAGTATTTATATTGATAATTCAATGAGCATGCAAGCTTCCGGAGAAAAGGGTATGCTTATAGATATGGCAAAAGAAAAGGTTATTGATTTGCTAACGGCCTATGCGCCTACCGATGTTTTTCAGCTTACAACCAATGATTTAGAAGGCCGTCATCAACACTTTGTTACCAAAGAGCAGTTTAGGGTTTATTTGAGTGAGGTTAAATTAAGTCCCTCGGTCAGACCTTTATCGGAAATAGTTCGGTATCAACAAAATCTTTTAGGCAAGTACAATGCAACCAACAAGGCTGTTTTTTTGGTTTCCGATTTCCAGCGAAGCACTTTCTTTGCACAACAAAAGTTCGACAGTATTCCGTATCCAATAATTATGATACCCCTTGATGCCATAATAAGCACCAATATTGCAGTAGATTCATGCTGGTTTGCATCGCCAATTCAGCAAGTAGATATAAATTCAACGTTAACTGTTCGGCTTCATAATTATGGTGACAAAACGGTAGAAAATCTTGCAGTTCGATTGATGGTTAATGATATACAGCGAGGTCAAGCCAGTATAAGTATAGGTCCAGGGGCTACCGAAGAAGTAGCTTTGGGGTTTACCCCGCTTGAAACTGGATTCCAAGAAGGTGTTTTACAAATTGAAGACGCACCCATAGTGTTTGATAACAAGCTGTATTTTAGTTATGAGGTGCGCAAAACACTGCCTGTGCTGCTTATAAACGAAACCGTTAACACTACTGCTATCCAAAGCCTTTTCCAATCTGATTCAGCCTTTGTTTTAAGCGTTGCGAATTCAACAAATGTGGATTATAGCGCATTTAACCAAAACGACTTATTAGTGGTAAATGGCTTGAGCAATATCAGTGAGGGAATGATTGCCGAACTTGTAAAGGCTGCCAATGCCGGCAAAAGTATTGCCATAATTCCATCAGAAAAGATTAGCTTGCCCGACTATTCAAGCCTTTTCGCACAACTCGGCACTTCCATAACGTTTGTGCCTGATACCGCTTCAACCAAAATAAACAAGGTGGTGACAGAAGCTCCTTTGTTTTTTGAGGCATTCGAAAGCATACCCGAAAATGCCGACTACCCAGTGGTTAGTTTTCACTATCGTTTTCAGTTGCCAAGCAACAGCCTCGCACAGAATTTAATTATGCTTAAGGGTGACGATCCTTTTTTAACTGTTTTTCCGATACAGACAGGGTTTGTTTACTTGTTTGCATCGCCTATCGAAAGCACTTATACAACCTTTGCAAACAACGAGCTTTTTATCCCAACCTTTATTAATATGGCCTTGTTGAGCCATCCACAAAACCAACTATACGGTACGCTGGGGAAGGAATCGCGTTTTAAGCAAAACATAACATTAGGTACCTCGGAGGCAATACTGCATGTAAGGCTTGAATCTTCAAAAATAGACATTATACCACAAGTTCAAATGCAAAATAATGTTTATGAGGTTGTTACAGGTGGGGAGTTTGTAAATGCAGGAAATTATCGCGTTTTTGACCAAAACACACAGATTGGTGGTTTATCGCTTAACGTGAATCGGTTGGAGTCAGATCCGTATTGCTGGCCTGCCGATAGCCTAACAGTTTTAAACGATAAGATGGGTTATGAAGAAGTGTTCTTGTTAAAAGACAACGATTTGCCTGTTTCCACGGCGTTAAATAATTTGAGCTATGGTAAAAGATTGTGGAAAGTTTTTGTAATTCTTGCATTGTTATTCCTTGCCACCGAAGTAATTTTGCTACGATTTTGGAAATAGCCTGATATTTATTTAACACCCTGATAATTAATACTCAAAATAATAAAATGCATTACGAAGTAAAACTTTCGAACGATATATATTGGATTGGCGTTAACGATCGCCGGACACACCTTTTCGAAAATTATTGGCCTTTGCCTTATGGTGTGTCCTACAATTCATATTTAATTGTAGATGAAAAAGTTACATTAGTTGACACGGTTTCTATTACCACAATGGACACCTATCTTGATAAGTTGTACAGCCTGTTGAATGGCCGAAAGATTGATTACTTGATCATTAATCATATGGAGCCCGATCACTCAGGAGCTGTTCGTGCAATTGTAAATGAATATCCTGATATTAAGATTATTGGCAACAAAAAGACCTTCCCTATGCTTGAAGGGTTTTATAATATCACCCAAAATTTAATAGAGGTTGGCGATGATGAAATACTAGAAACAGGCAGGCACAAGCTTCGGTTTATTTTGACGCCTATGGTGCATTGGCCCGAGACCATGATGACTTTTGATGAGACCGACAAGGTGTTGTTTTCAGCCGATGCTTTTGGGAGCTATGGAACCTTGGATGGGGGCGTATTTGATGATGAGATCAACCTTGATTTCTATACCGATGAACTAAGACGTTACTATTCCAATATTGTTGGCAAATATGGCTTACAGGTACAAAAAGCCCTTGATAAGCTTGAAGGGGTGGATGTAAAGATGATTGCTTCTACGCATGGACCAATCTGGCGTTCGCATATTCCTGAAATTATACAACGGTATCGTTGTTGGAGCAGCTATCAAACCGAAGAAGGTGTGGTGATTGTGTTTGGTTCGATGTACGGGAACACCGAAAAAATGGCTGAAATCATTGCCCGCTCGCTTACTGAGGAGGGCATTAAGAATATACGGATTTACGATTCATCGAAGACCCACTCAAGCTATATTATCAGCGATATTTGGAAATATAGGGGTGTGATTTTGGGAAGTAGCGCTTATAATGGTGGTATTTTTACACCTATGCGTGCACTAATACGTGAATTGGAGCATATTTTGCCAAAAAACCATTATTTAGGGATTTTTGGGTCGATGAGCTGGGGCGGAGGCGGGGTTCGCTCGCTTGAGCAGTTTGCCGAAATTGTGAAATGGGAATTGATAGCCCCTTCGGTTGAAGCCAAGCATGCAGCACATAATGCAGATGTTAATGCGTTAATTAACATAGGTAAAGGCATGGCTGAGCGCCTTAAAGCCGATAGGGTTAAATAAGCTTGTTGGCATCTTAAAACAAAGCACAAATGCTAAATGTTATAAAATAGCAGCAAAGGGCTGCCAAACACCATGAACGAGGAAAATAATGACGGGATGGGCTTTTTGCCCGAGAACATGCCTGAACAAGAACCTGTAAAAACCGAATTACAGTACAAGGCATTGCAGTTGAGTGGGATGTACCAGAATTGGTTTTTGGATTATGCCTCTTATGTAATTCTAGAACGAGCCGTACCCGAAGTTATTGATGGGCTAAAACCTGTTCAACGTCGTATTTTGCATGCCATGCGCGAACTCGACGATGGGCGGTATAACAAAGTTGCCAACATCATTGGCCATACCATGAAATACCACCCACATGGCGATGCTTCTATTGGCGATGCGCTGGTGCAGCTTGGCCAAAAAGATCTGGTGATTGATTGCCAGGGAAACTGGGGGAATATTTTGACTGGCGATAGTGCTGCAGCGCCCCGTTATATCGAAGCGCGATTGTCGAAATTTGCCAACGAAGTTATTTTTAACCCAAAAACTACCAAATGGAAACGCAGCTATGACGGCCGTAACGATGAGCCTGTTATGTTGCCCGTTAAATTCCCCTTGCTCTTGGCCCAAGGTGTTGAAGGCATTGCAGTGGGGCTTGCTTCTAAGATTCTCCCTCATAATTTCAACGAACTGATCGATGCCTGTATTCATGTGCTTAAACAGGAAGATTTTGAGCTGTTTCCGGATTTTGCCACGGGCGGAATGGCTGATTGCTCAAAATATAACGATGGTTTGCGGGGCGGGCGCGTTCGGGTTAGGGCAAAAATAACCCAACCCGATAAAAGGACGCTCCTTATCTCTGAAATCCCTTTTACCACCACTACTCCTTCGCTAATCGAATCCATTCTTACAGCCAATGAGAAAGGAAAGATTAAAATCCGCAAGATTGACGATAATACAGCAGAAAACGTTGAAATCCTCGTGCATCTTACCCCAGGCGTTTCGCCCGATCAAACCATCGATGCACTGTATGCTTTTACAGATTGTGAGGTTTCGTTATCGCCCAATGCTTGTGTTATTTACAACGGAAAACCAGCCTTTATTGATGTAAAGGAAATCCTTCGAATATCAACTCAAAGCACACTTGATCTGCTTAAACTAGAGCTCGAGATCCGCTTGGCTGAATTACGCGAAGATTGGCATCATTATTCGCTTGAGCGGATTTTTATACAGAATGAAATTTACCTCGACATACGCAAAAGCACCAGTTTTGACGATGTAATTGCTACAATTGATAAAGGTTTGCAACCATTTGCTTCACAGCTTTGGCAGCCTATAACCCACGAAGATATTGTTCGGCTGACTGAAATAAGGATTAAGCGTATCTCCGCATATAATTCATTTGAGGCTGATAATAAGCTCCGTAACATAGAAGAAGGCATAGAAGAGGTAAAGAACCATTTAGCTCACTTGATTGATTTTGCCATCAATTACTTTGTTCAGATCAAGAAGAAATACGGACCAGGAAGGGAGCGAAAGACCGAATTGCGGAGTTTTGATACCATTGAAGCAGCCGCAGTGGCAGTAGCTAACCAAAAACTCTACATAAACCGTGCTGAAGGTTTTGCCGGTACCGGGCTTAAAAAAGACGAGTATATTTGCGATTGTTCTGATATAGATGATATTATCTATTTTAAGCCTAATGGAATTTTTGTGGTTACCAAGGTTTCGGATAAGTTTTTTGTAGGTGAGAACATCCTTCATATCGATGTGTTTAGACGTAACGATGAACGCACCATCTATAACATGATTTACCAAGATGGCAAGCTTGGGCCCGTTTTTGTAAAGCGATTTGCTGTTGTTGGTGTTACGCGTGATAAGGAATACGATCTAACAGCAGGTTCGCCAGGGTCGAAAGTCCTGTATTTTACGCCAAACCCCAATGGTGAGGCTGAAATTGTAAGGATATTGCTTAGGCCCAAACCAAAGCTAAAAAAGCTAAGCTTTGAATTTGATTTTTCTACTTTGGCAATAAAAGGTCGAAGCTCAAGGGGTAATACCCTTTCAAGGCACCTTGTAAAAAGTGTTACCAAAAAAGAATCGGGGGTAAGCACCCTTGGTGCACGCGATATTTTTTACGATGAAATAGTAAAACGCTTGAATACGGATCAACGAGGGCTACACCTTGGTGCATTTATGCCCGATGATCGCATCCTTGCCATTATGCAAAGTGGGCATTATCGCATATATGGAAACGACCTGGCTACTCATTTTGATGATGACATGAGCCATATTAGTCAATATGATGATAGCATGGTAGTTACTGCCTTGGTGTATGATGAGGCCTCGCAGTCAATTTATTTGAAAAGGTTTCAGCCCGAGTTGAGCGATAAAAAAACAAGTTTTATTGGCGAGGAACCCGGCAATAAGCTTTTAGCCTATTCTGTTGACATGCTGCCCCGTGTTCAAGTTGAGTTTGTACAAGATGGTAAGAAGCCGCGTGAGGGACTAATAATAGAAGTATCGGAGTTTGCGGAGGTCAAAAGCCATAAAGCCAAAGGCCGCAAGATTTCAGTGATACCAATAAAAAGCGTGGTGTTTATTGAACCTACTCCGTGGGAGCCCCCTGTGGATGAAGAAGAAGCGGAGAATGAAGATGCGAAAGACTTAACGCCAGAAGCCATTAGCGAAGCCCTCGAAAATGCGAATAAAAGGCCTGAAAATGGCGATGGGAGCACTGCTGTTCAATTAGATCTTGGGTTTTAATGACCTTTTTGCAGAGTTGGGGCCTTTTTGAATAGTTTTTCGGGAATTGGTTGCTTGTGCTGGTGTTAAGGTTAAATAAAGCCGGTTTAGGTATGCTAAGGCCTAATGAAACAGGCATCCAAAGCCTTCGTTAATGGTTCTGTTAATAAAATATGTATTATCTGGGACTGGCCTTTATTGAATAGCTTTGCTGATTAATTATTGGATGCTATTGCCTGAAACAAAAAACTTGTGTAGGTTTGTGGCTGTTTTATAACCAACCAAAATCTTACTTTCTATGGCTAACCTCTGCACCAAATACATGGGACTTGAGTTAAAGAGCCCCCTAATTGCTGGCAGTTCCGGCTTAACAAATTCGGTTAAAAGTATTGTTGAACTCGAAAAATGTGGGATAGGGGCTGTAGTTTTAAAGTCCTTGTTCGAAGAACAAATACGGCATGAGGCCACAAGTATAGTGAGCCACGAAAATGTGGCTAATCAATATCCCGAAGCATATGATTATGTTAAAAATTACACTGAAAATCAGTCGCTTGATAACTATTTAAACCTGATTCGAGACGCAAAAAAAGCCGTTAGCATCCCAATTATTGCTAGTATAAATTGTGTGAGCACACACGAGTGGACGGGGTTTGCCTCCAAGATTGAAGCCGCAGGTGCTGATGCGCTCGAGCTCAACATTTTTATATTGCCCTCCGATCCGTACCGTAGCAGCGAAGAAAACGAAAAGGTTTATTTTGACATCATTACCGATGTTCGGAAACGCATAAAAATACCGCTGTCAGTTAAAATCAGCTATTATTTCTCAAGTTTAGCCAAAACGGCTGTTCAGCTTTCTTGGACGGGGATAAATGGTTTGGTCATGTTTAACAGGTTTTTCAGCCCCGATATCGATCTTGATGAAATGGAAGTTACAAGTTCCTATGTGTTTAGCCAGCCAGGTGAGTTACACATGCCCTTACGTTGGATTGCCATGCTGAGCGATCGTGTGCATTGCGACTTAGCCAGTTCAACAGGTGTTGAGAACGGCGACGGTGCCCTAAAAATGCTCTTGGCAGGAGCCAAGGCCGTTCAGATTACTTCAGCTTTATATAAGTATGGCGCCAGTCACGTAACGCTTATCAATCAACAAATTGCCCAATGGATGGACGATAAAGGCTATGCCACGATTGATGAAGTTATTGGAAAGATGAGCATTAAAAACACTGATAATCCTGCATCTTATGAGCGTGTGCAGTTTATGAAACATTTTAGCGGTATCGAATAGAAGCCGTTAACAAGCTATTGAAAAGCCTGGGTACTACCTAGGCTTTTTAGTTTCCCCTAATCAAGTCAGCATAAATGGGAAGGTGGTCGCTAAAACCGCCTTCATACTTAAACCCGAGAAAAGTCCTGAAAGGAGTATGCCCTGACCGGTTTTTGTCGGGTTTTAGCAAAAAAGATGCCTTGTAAACATGTGCTTCTTGAATATGCCATCCCCGTGTGTTGTTCATAAAGCTAGTAGAAACGATAAACTGGTCGATAATGCTCCAATGCCCACCGTATTTATGCGTACCAATCGAGGCGTCGGATAGCAGTGGCCCCATCAAGTTTATGAGGTTGGTGGTGCAAGGTTCCTTACTTATGCAAGCTCCCAGCGAAGTGGCAACAGATTCATCCTCGGGGGTGTCGTTTAAATCGCCCATAATAATAATGTTGCTTTTGGCTTGCTGCTGTAAGGAGTCAGTAAAAGTGCGAAGAATATGACCAACGGCCTTGCGTTTTGGCAAGCTGGCTGCCACACCTCCGTATTTCGATGGCCAATGGTTTACAAAAACATGCAGCGTATCACTCTGATGCAAAATTCCTTTAACATATAATATGTCGCGGGTGTGCGCAGTCTTTTCGCCATCAAAATTTATTGGTAATGCTCTTTGCGTAAGCACTTTAAAGCAGTTTTTCCGGTATAATAGGGCCACATCTATGCCCCGGGGATCGGGCGATTCAAAATGTGCGACTCCATAATGACTGCTTTTAAGAGGGGTGTTATACACCAATTTGTTCAAAACAATACGGTTTTCTATCTCGCAAAGTCCCACCAGCACAGGCATATTACCTTCGCCAACAGCTATAATTACTTTTGCAGTATTGTTAAGTTTGGCATACATACGCGTGTTGGTCCAGCGGTTTTTGCCATCGGGTGTAAAGTCTTCATCGTTGGTAAGGCTGTCGTTTGCAGGGTCGAAAAGGTTTTCGACATTGTAGAACATGATTCGGGCTTTTTGGGGCTGGGCTTTTAATCCAATGACCCACACAAGCAAAAGTACAGTGCAAATGGAGAGCGGCCGCATCACGTGAAATGCTTGAGTTTTGAAATTGTTTCTTCGGGGTTGGTTGAGCCAAATACAGCGTTGCCAGCCACTAAAATATCAACGCCCAATTCCACCAGTTGCTGTGCGTTGTGCAAGCCCACGCCGCCATCAAGCTCAATTTTTACATTTGGGTTTTTCTGAAGGATAAGCTCTTTAAGGTCTTGAATCTTTTGAAGTACTTGTGGGATAAACGTTTGTCCCCCAAAACCGGGGTTTACGCTCATAAGTAACACCAAATCAAGGTCGGGTAAAATATCGGACAACAGTTGAACCGAAGTATGAGGATTAAGCACCACACCTGGGCTCATGCCGAGCTCACGTATGGCGTGAATGGAACGGTGTAAATGCCTTGAAGCTTCGTAATGTATGGTTAAAATGTTGGCACCTGCCCTGGCAAACTCTTCAAAATAGCGCTCTGGTTCTATAATCATCAAGTGTACATCCAAAGGCTTTTGAGCTAGTTTGCTTACTGCTGATACAACCGGAAACCCAAATGAAATGTTGGGAACAAAAACCCCATCCATAATGTCTAAATGGAACCAATCGGCTTCGCTTCTATTAATCATTTGAATTTCAGAAGATAAATTGGCAAAGTTTGCAGATAAGAGGGATGGGGCAACAAAATGTGGCATGCGTATCAAGTTGAAAAAGCGAAAGTACACAATTTTAGACTCGTGTAAGAGAATAAATTGACTGTTCAGAAAGTTTTTTGAAAAATACTCGTTATCTGTTAGTTGGGTATTCGCAATGTTAAATAATTGTTAATTGTTGCAAGTTGTAAGATTCGATACTTGATTGAGACAGGATAATAAGTAATTTTGCGGGCTTTTTTATAAAAGCATCTTTTCATAATAATAATTTGTTCATCTGCAGTAATTTAGTACAATCTGTAGCTTTTTTAACGCTTAATATTTACGTAACATTCGTTTTGTAAATAACTGGTGGTTAATAAAGTAAAGTTTCATATTCTTATTATTGTTAGATTTTGGTTGATTGGTGAAAGCGGCGCCCCGGGATGGGCCGCCGTTTTTTTTA
>CAZKHA010000071.1:3460-15415 GCA_964552325.1 uncultured Bacteroidales bacterium | reverse complement strand
CAAAGAATGCCATAAATACAGTCAATGAGTAATTCAAAAGGTTCTCCATATAAGGTTTTTTTTGATATATAAGGACGATTAATTTGATAAACTGAGCCTCCTCCGAAAAATACATTTTTTGCCACCAAGAACCACAAAGAACAAGTAATTGATTTCAACTTGTTGATATTAGCTTAGTATTAAAATTCTAAATTAGGCTTTAGATTCTCGACTTTTCGGAGTGGTCACAAAACTTAAACCTTGTTGCACAAGTTATTTTATATTAATAAGCAATCAATCTGTTTCTTAACTTTCAATAGTAAGGGTTGAGGGTATCAATTGTTGCGCCGCCGAGCTTTTTCGCCATCCACAAGACTTCATGCTTGAAGCTAAAGCTCATAAATAACTTGGTTTGTTACTATTGGCTTACATGATGCGCTGTTTTCGTCACTCTTATACTATTTTTCATCGCATTTAGCGCTCCCTAAGTTTTAGTGAACTTCGTTTGGTTTTAGTTCGGATAATTGCGTAAATAAGTCCTTTTGCTGCTGGTTTAAGTCGGTAGGGATTAATATATTGTATGTTACCACTAAATCGCCAAATTGCCCATCGTGTTTGTATATTGGGAAGCCCTTACCTTTTAATTTAGTTTTACTTCCATTTTGAGTTCCAGGCTTTACTTTTAATTTAGCCTTGCCAATTAATAGGTTAAGCGTTATTTCGCCACCCAAAATTGCTGTGTATAAATCCAGTGTTACGGTTGTGTATAAATTGTTTTCGATACGCACAAACCTTTCGTTGGGAGCAATCTTAAAGGTAATATACAGATCCCCATTTGGCCCACCATTTAGGCCGATGCCACCATGTCCTTTTAGTTTAATAAGTTGATCATGTTCAATACCTGCAGGAATGGTGATTCGTATGTTTTTGCCATTAAGCACAATAATTTGAGGATGCGTTTTAAAAGCTTGCAAAAGATCAAGGTGCAACTCGGTTGAATAATCTTCACCCTTAAACTTCATCTGTCTATTGCCACCAGACCTACCACCAAACAACGATTCAAAGAAATCGGAGAAATCGCCCTCAGATTGGGACCAATTAGTACCCGATCGCTGTGAATCTGATGCTTGTTGGTGGTTTTGTTTTTGTTTTTCAAATTCGTCGGCATGTTTCCAATCTTTGCCGTAATCATCATATTTTTTGCGTTTTGCTGCATCACTTAGCACTTCGTTCGCTTCATTTATCTGTTGAAAATTCCTTTTCGCCTCCTTATCATTGGGATGTAAATCGGGGTGAAATTTTCGAGCCAGCTTTCGGTAGGCATTTTTTACCTCCTTAGCAGTGGCCTGTGGGTTTATCCCCAGCACTTTATAATAATCAACAAAGGTCATTGTGTTGCAAATTAAATAGTTAGCTTATTCCTAACTAGTATGCTTTTTGGTAGGGACTATAAAAAGTGGAATTTTTGTATCATGTAAAACCTTTTCGGTTGCGCTACCCATTATGATGTTTTCTAACCATTTACGACTATGGGATCCCAAAACAATGATATCGGCATGAATTTCATGGGCAACCTTTAAAATTGCATGAGGAACTTCACCATCCCTAACGATGGTTTTTATATCGTTATCGCCAAGATGTTTCTTGGTCTTATCCAGAAAATGTTGCGCTGCCTTTTGAAGTTCTTCTATACTCTCAAACTGTATCGGCATCGAATCCATGTAGCCGCTGAACCCCATAATGGGCGAGTATTCAGTTGTAGAATAATAAACAGGATCAGTTAAAACATGCAATAGAACCATTTCGGCTCCCATTGTTTTGCCTAGCAAATAACCTGTATCAGCCACTTTTTGTGCTGTTTTATCATAGTCTAAGGCAATAAGAATTTTCGACATTTTTTCTTGTTTCATTTTCTTTATTTTTTAAATTCGTTTAATATTTAGTGCACAATTATTACACTATCAACCAAGTACTCCGAATCTCCTCTCCAGAATAATGTGCTGTTTTTTTGTTGATAATGAACCATGATAGTTTTACCTTGCACGGTATCAAGTATTTGAGCTATTTGATAATTGGTTACCGAAAAGAAGAAGCTTTGTGTTGTGCTTGATAGCTTTTTTATATCTACATCTCTATTTATCAGTAATTCACCCTCGAAAGTTTTAAATGCATTGCCCCTATTCGCGAAGTTTTGTAATGTACCTTGGTAATAGCCTTCACTGAACGTATAGTAGAACTGCCAATAAATGTAGGTGCCAGTTGACAGTACAAGAATGGCCATCATTATAACCAAAAATTTCCTTAAGCGTTGCTTAAATGTTAATCTCCGCAAAGCATTACCTGACCTTGGTTTTGTGGTAATACCGCTATTTCTTGTGCTTGCCATTGTATTTGATTATTTTTTTGATTTTTGCAAGATCAGATTTAAATTGAGCCTTGAACGAGTTCCATGCTGATTTCCTTTCCGCTTTAAAAATTTTCATCGATTTTTTCAGCACGGCAATTTGCTCTTCAAGATTAATCTTTTCGTTCTCCAGTTTTTGTTTTGAATCAGTTGTTATGCTCATGATATTATTATTAATATGATAATAGCAAAGGTAGTTTATCAAAATATGTTTTTGTTACATAATTTGAGGTTTTATTTGTAATATTCATACTATCCCAAATAAAAAACAACATAGGGTACTCTCCAAAATCTTCTTAGCTTACTTATAGTTTAGCGAGCTTAGCTTATGCACGAAGTTTGATAGTGATCATTTACGAAGGTAAAACATGGTTTTATCGTTAAACTGCTGGAATTAAGACAACTAAATCGAGTTTTTAGAGCTCCGCTTCGTATTACGGAAGAACCTTCGCACGCGTGTTTCATATGTTATTGTATTGTCGAATTAGCTTACAAGAATTGTTGTGTATTACTTTGGCACCTTATGCTCCAATTGTTTTTGATTAGTTGTTGCTAGTTCTGTTTTGGTAGTATTTAGTTCGATTCCTATCTGATTTGCTTTATGGTTTAGTTCAACCATAAACAGATCCCTTTTCGTTTTCTCCTCTTCCATGTATTCATCCATTTTCGTTTTCAACTTATTGTTGTCGTTTTCTAGATCTTTCATTTGCCGCTCTACATTTTTGTTTATGTTTCTCAAGCCTCTAATTTCTAGTATTTTGGCACGATTAAGCCTGAAAAGTCTTTCAGATTCGATTTTATAACTTGCCCACTCATCTTTTTTTTGAACCGGTGTTTGAACACGTTGTTTTTTTACAATCGGCAATTCGGTAATTTTTTTGGTTTTGCCATTGAATTGTGCTCTTTCTTTTTTGGCATTTTCAAATGCTTCCTCGGGTTTTTGCTCATTTGTATTGCACGATAGAAAGCTAATAGTGAGGGCACAACAAATGCAAATCAAGAATCTATCGTCAAAGTATGTGTTCATAAGTTACAGATATAGTTGGTATTATTTAATCGTTTTTATTTGCTCAACTGATTTATTGTCGCTATGCCATTTTTCCATAGTAAAAATTTGAAAGTATGCCATGGGTTTTATGCTTAAGCTTCCCGAAAAAGGATAGTCAAACAAGATTATGATGAAGATCATCATCCCAATAAAGATGCCCAGCAACGCATTTAAGGTTATATGAAGTCGGGCGTGCTCTATGTCGAGCAACATGGCGCACACAAGTGTAATAATTGCTCCCAGGATAATTGGCAGCCACATATATCCTGGAATACCGGTTTCCATTGCCGTTGTTCTGAGCCCTCTGTACAATGCCAGTTGATTTAGATGCGTAAACATTTCAGCAACAAGTTGCGTATAGAATGCGTTTTGCGGGTTTAGATGCTCCATTGTATAAAATACCTTATCAAAGGATTGAGTTGTTTTTTGACTTTGCTGCATGTTTTCCATCTTGGGGAACTCATCGTCAATTACGATAAATACAAAGTCAAGATATGCTGCCATCAGGATTTTGGACTCGATCGTATCGGGGTAAAATTTAATATCACGGTAAAGCCCCATAGCAGAACTACCTTCACGGCTCACGGTTCCGCGGGTTTCGTTTAATTGATCCCAAACCAAAAACACAATGAAGCTAAGCAAAAATGCATAGAAACTTCCAATCGCTAAAAAGAGGAATCCCGTAACTTCATTGTGTGATCTTAAAACCATTATATTTATGTACTTACGAAATAAAAACGTACCATATCCAGCAAAAGATGCCGCAAATGTACTTATCATTATAAAAAGCACGAAGGGCGGTAATTGCACCATATAATAGGTGATGTCCATTTCCATTTGAATTATTAACCTGTTTTTTAGTATATCCTTAAAAGTGTAGTCAGCAATTTATTACCTGAGTATATGAATTGCTATTTGGGTAACAAAATTAGCATGTTTGAATTTTTTTTGTGTTGCAAAATTATTTTATTCTATTACATAATTCATAGGTTATACTTAGTACAAGTTGTGCACCGTGTTTTTGAAACACATCTTTTTCGCAGGACTGATTGGTCTATATGTGAATTTTACAATCAATTTATAGAATTGTGTAACATATTTGCTAACTGATATACTGATATTTGCACATAATTTTTATACATTTAATTTATGCTTTATGAAAAAATCGAAATGGTTAGTTAGCATAGTACTCTGTTCCGCTATTTCTCTTGCGGGGTGTTCTTCTATGAATAAGACCCAAAAGGGTGCTGTAATTGGAACCGCTACAGGAGGAACGATGGGTGCTGTAATTGGTAAAGCTTCAAATAACACTGCCTTAGGTGCAATAATCGGGGCGGTAGTTGGTGGAGCTTCGGGTGCCTTAATTGGTCGCCAGATGGATAAACAAGCCGAAGAAATTCAACAAGCTGTACCTGAAGCCAAAGTGGAACGCGTAGGTGAAGGAATAGTTATTGAGTTTAACAGCAAAATACTCTTTAACTTTGATAAGGCCAATCTTACCCTCGAAGCGCAAAACCACCTTAACAGCCTTGTTACTGTACTAAACAATTACCGTGATACCGACATTGAGCTGCAGGGGCATACGGATAGTAAAGGGAGTGTTGCCTATAATCAAAATCTTTCTGAGGAAAGGGCTACTGCTGTTGCTAATTACCTTACTAATAAAGGTATTTCTGCCTATCGCTGTACAATTAGAGGGTTTGGCGAATCACAGCCAAAATATTCAAATCAAACAGCGGATGGATTAGCACAAAACCGTCGGGTAGAATTCCTTATAACAGCTAACGAAAAAATGAAGACTGATGCAAAGAACGAAACTTCTCAATAATTTTAAAACACCTAATATTTATTTATCATGAAAATTAAACTAGTACTTATTATATTCTGCGCCATTTCAATTACTTCGCTATTTGCGCAGCGTGATGCAAAGATTACCTTTGGAATACTTGGAGGCGTAAACTTCCAGAATATGACAGGGAAAGATTTTTTGGGAAATACCCTTGAGAACGATATGATTTTGGGTTACCATGCCGGAGTTGAAGTTCAGGTACCTATCGCTCCAGAGTTCTATTTTCAACCAAGCTTATTGTTTTCAACTAAAGGATCAAAAAATGTAAATGGTTTGCTTACTACAACTTATAAACTTTCTTACCTCGAAGTTCCGTTGAATTTTGTTTACAAGGCTTCGCTTGGAAATGGGTTTATTATGGTTGGATTTGGGCCTTATGTGGCCTATGGAATTGGTGGCAAGGTGCTTACCGAAGGCGGGAGTGTAGCGCTTGAAACGTCAGTTGAGTTTAAAAGTGTGGTTGAGGTTGGAGACCCAATCGAGATAACATATTATAAGGCATTTGATGCTGGAGGAAATATATTCGTAGGGTATGAGCTAGCTAATGGAATTTTTGCAAAGCTTAATGCCCAACTTGGCATGCTTAAAATCAATCCAGAAGACCAACGATTACTTGACGATCAATCATCCATAAAGCATACCGGCTTTGGGGTTTCGTTGGGTTACCGTTTCTAGAACCAATACCTTAAATCAAAACAAAGGCTGACTCTTTTATAATGAGCCAGCCTTTTTAATAAGCCATTGTTCACAGCATTAAACTTTGATATTTAGTAGATTGTATCCTTTTCCATTTTTTAGGACACCTTGAAATTGGTTTTGTAAGCCGATGTAAGCAAATAACTATTTAACCCATGAACTTCGCATTTCATCAAAAAATGGAGTTTGCTTATCTTCAACACATTTTGCCGCATATAAGTATAGTGCGGCACTCCAGGTTTGCCAATCTTGCCCCATTGGTTTCCCGTCTTGTGCCTTAATCCACTCATTGAACCCGTAGCTCAAAGTTTCGTTACATGATTTTTGGATGCAGCGTGTGAGTGCATCAAGTTTTTCGGCAGCAAGGGCGTACCTTTTAGCCGCAACAAGTGCTGCAACATAAAACCCCGCAATAAATGGCCAAATTCCGCCATTATGGTAATCGCCAGGGTTATTGTAAATGGAATAGCGCGGAAGCCAATCTGGATTTTCGGGCTTGACGTAAGGAAAAAAGTTTGGTGGAAGATCATTGGCTAATTCGCCTCTTAACCGCATGTTAGCACATTCTGCCTCAATCCACGAAATCATCTCATCAGCCCTTGTGGGTGATGCAATTCCTGATAGAATGGCCAGGCTATTACCAAGTAAGTCGAAACGTTCGCTGCTATATATTTTATAGGACCATAAAGCGTAGTAGGGTTTGTGTTTTACAACAAGGCCTTCGTGCACATGTTGGTGGATAAGCCCACTGGTTATGGTAAATCTTCCCATTGCATGGCGTATATTTTCGGCACGCTCGTGTTTGTTTAGAAGCTTTAGATAACAATATGTCAATGTATTAACAAACAATCCGTACCCAATTACCCATTGTTCATCGCGCCAATCGCTGGTTGGTTGCTGTGCCACAAGATACCTGTCAGAGGGGCTTTGGTATTCCATCCAAGTCAATGCTTTTTCAACTGCCGTCTCAAGGAATCCTGACTCCCCCGTTACTTTCCTGAATATGGCAACGGCAAGCAAAAACAAGGGTGTTGAGTCACTCGAGCCGCGGTCTTCCTTATCGTGCACTAATGAGCTTATGTGGCCATGATCGGTTTGATTCTTAGCAAGTGTTTCTAAAACTTTCCGCATGCTAAGCATTAGCGTTGGATTTTCGGACACTGCTATCCCGAGTATCGAAAACATCAAATCTCTTGTGTAAGGCTCCGGATAACCCCAGCCGGCAGTGCGCGGGAGCTCGTGAAATGGGCCTTTTGAATTGTGCAGCAATACCTCAAGGGCTGCTTTTTTTGCTTCTTCTATTTTCTTCCAGTTTGTAGCCATTATCCTATTTATTTTAAACGGTTCATGAACGCTATAAGTGCTTGTTCATCAAGTAATATTGAGCCTGTTTTTGAGTATTTCAACGAATCGTTTGGCAACTACCCGGTAATCAAAATTCGCCACCACACGTTCGCGGCCAGCCATACCCATTCTTGTACGCAAGGTATTATCTTGCATCAGTTCCAATAAGTATTTTGCAATATCTTGAACATTTGCCCTATAATCAACGGTTCTAGGAACTTTAAAAATCACTCGATGTTTATCTTCAAAACCCGATTCGCCGCCAAGCATCACCTCGTTCACAACAATGCGTTGCGCAATATTTGCTAAGTAGGCTGTTTCACCATGTATAAGTGTGTCAAGCATACCCATGGCTTTTATGCTAACAACAGGTTTTCCGCATGCGCCAGCTTCAACTTGTGGCATCCCGAAACCCTCAAGCCTCGAGGGAGCGGCGTATATATCACACGCGCCTATCAAATAAGGCATAAAGTTTCTAGAGATAGTGTTGGTTTCGTACAAAACATTCTTCTCAATCCCCAGATGTGTGGCCATTTCAAGATCGGCCAGGTTTTGTAACTTAGTACGTGGCTGAGGCCAAACCTTACAAATATATTTCCAATCAGGAGCCTTTGAATCAATTAAGGCAAGCGCCTGCATAACTTCCTGCGCACCTTTTGAAGCAGCATCGCCTCCAACTGTCAGAATCATCAATTGGTCAGGTGAAATGCCCAGTGCTTGTCGAACCGCTTTAATTTTGGGGTCATCCTTGCTAAAAGGCACAAACGAATCGGTATCACAGCCAACAGGAAGTACTTCAATTGTTTCGCCATTGATACCATCACGCACGTACATTTCTTTTACCCAATTAGATGTTACCAGTATGAGCGGTAATGCATTCAACACCTCCTGATAATTTGCAATGTAGCCATCAGCAACCAGCCAAGGCACCGGTTGAACACCATAGCGTAAGGGGTGCAGAACCAATTGCGGGGTGTGCCCCCAATAACCAATGCCAACCACCACATCGGGTTCAAACCATCTGTAATACCATTCTTTTTCTTGTGCTGATTCAAAATGAACCGCATGAGCATCAATACCAAGTTCAAGTAGCCCTTTGTATAAAAGATCCCCTTGCGTAGCAAGCCCGCCCGGTGAGGGTGGATAATCATATAATACTAATACTTTCATGCCATTTCTCTTAAGTTGGTGAGCCAATTTTTAGCAAGTTGGGGGTTTTTAAACTGCCAGAAGGCTTCGGCGTGGGGTGTGGTTTTTGCTTCCCAACTACTAGCCGTAAAGTGATAATTATCAATTATTAATCTATATTTCATAAGCCATATTTGTTTTGAAAGAATAAAATATATAGGTGCGTTTTTAATAGGTCGAGGAAAATATTCTCCATTTCCATCTTCATAGGCAAAGGTCCAAAGCTCGCTTGCATTCAGCTGCCCTTTGTGCCATAGGTTGATTACAGCCCTGCTTATCTCTTCGTGGCGGATGTGTTTTGTGTATTCTCCGCTTGGATTATGACTGATAATCAAATCGTAATGTTTCTTTGGTAGTAATATGGTAATGGCTTCAGCTACTTCATTTTCACTCAATGGCCGCTGCTCAGGACCATCGTCCAGATCACCCATTACGCCCTCAGATTTTAATAGCTTTAATACATTATAATAAAGGGGTGCACGTTCTTGATCACTGGCTCTGCAAAGACAAACAATAAAACAGGTCCATTGTGGGTGACCCAGTATGGTTCCTCCCGCCCATAAGGTTTCATCATCGGGGTGCGCTACAATAATAGCAACATTTTTTAAGCGAGTTTTCCTCATTATAAGAGTTCAAATTGTGCAATTTGCAAAGTTGATGTTTCCTGCAAATAGAATTGTTATACAATTGCTTATTTTAATTATATAATTCACACTTATGACACTTTACTAAGATATTCTGTTCAAAAGAATATAAATGTGTGAATAATGTAACAATTTGAAAAAGTTATGTAATACAATGCTTTATGCAATTGCTGACCTTTGCATTCAATAAATCAAATTGAAATTATTATGAAAAAACTATTACTTATCAGTGTTTGTCTTGCCATAACATTAATAGTGGTTGGTCAAACTGATGACAAAAAATGGAATATTGGGTTGCATGGTGGTGCAAGCCAGTATCGGGGCGATCTTGGAAATGATTATTATAAAACCGACATGGCATTTTATAGCCTTGGAGGTTTGTCTTTCTCAAGGTATATCGGATCACATTTCGATTTAAGCCTTTTTGCAACCAAGGGAACTGTAGGCTTTAACCGGCCTATCGGAAGCTTTAAAAGGGATTTTACATCCGTCATGCTAAACTTTCGATTTAACATATTGGGTCCACGGTCAGCCGTTCGTCCGTATGTTTTTATTGGAGGTGGTGGAATGCTGTTTGATAAAAACATGACTATCAACGAAGAAAAAATGGATTACATTGCCCCTTCTTTTGGTGGAGGTGTTAATTTTAAACTCGGACCCTCGGTAATGCTCAACCTTCAGGAATCTTTTCTTTATTCAAACAACGATATCAGAGATGGTGTAGTTGCCGATCAAAATGATGCCTATTTGTTTCATACAGTGGGGCTTACATTCAATTTTGGAAAGATGAAGGATGCTGACAAGGATGGCGTTTCTGACCGTAGCGATAAATGTCCAGATACTCCGCCTTCTATTGCTGTTGATAAAAAAGGATGTCCATTGGATAAGGACGAAGATGGTGTTGCTGATTATTTAGATGTATGCCCTGATGTGGCAGGTACTATAGCCTTAAAAGGATGTCCTGACAAAGATGGCGACGGCATTGCCGATAAAGATGACGTATGCCCCGATATGGCTGGAAGCTTTGCGTTAAAAGGTTGCCCCGATAAAGATGGTGATGGCATAGCCGACAAGGATGATGCATGCCCTGATATGGCCGGACCAATTGCGTTAAAAGGATGCCCTGATAAAGATAATGACGGTGTGGCTGATATAAATGATAAATGCCCCGACACCAAAGCAGGTTTTAAGGTTGATGCTTCCGGTTGTTCGATGGATAACGATAAAGATGGACTTGTAAACGAAGAAGACCGTTGCCCCGATGCTGCAGGCACGGCAAGTTTAAAGGGTTGCCCCGATACAGATGGCGATGGTGTTGCCGATATTGACGACCGTTGCCCGAATATTAAAGGAACCTTGGTAAATAAGGGATGCCCTGAAATTGCCAAAGAAGATATTAAGAAAATTACACAAATAGGTAGCAAAATCTTCTTTGAAACTGCCAGCGACAAACTTAAAGTTGCTTCTTTAGTTCAATTAGACGAACTAGCCAGTATTCTAAAGAAATATGATGCTGCTAATTTGATCATAGGCGGACATACGGACAGCCAAGGAACTGATGAGTATAATATTACCCTCTCGCAAAAACGTACGGAATCCGTAAAGACCTACCTCATGGGTAAAGGAATTATGGAATCGCGTTTAACTGCTACAGGTTATGGCGAATCATTGCCAATTGCCACGAATAATACTTCGATTGGTCGGGCAAAAAACAGGAGAGTAGAATTAAAAACATCCTATTGAAAAAACAATAATGCGTGAGTGACTTTGGTTTTGCATTTGATAAAAGGGCCGTTTATTTTAACGGCCTTTTTTCATTTACAATGATGCTATAGGATGAAAATATATCTAAAATATGTGAACTATGTAATTTACATATATTATTTTGTAACTTATTCCTGATTGAAGATGACTACCTTTGATTTGCAGTAAGATAGGCTTACTATCGAATAAAACTTAAAATTTATTTTTATGAAAACTTTTTATTATCAATTATTTACGGCAGTGATTGTTACCATATTGATACTTATGCCGTTTGTTTCAAAATCGCAGAGTATGAGGAACGATACGGAGGGTATAACCGATCCGTTGCCTTCATCAAATTATTGGTCTGTTGGTGTTTTTGGTGGGGTTATGCAGTTTAATGGTGATCTCTCAAAAAATTTATGGTTAAATCTGTATTCTAACAGTATTGGTTATAATGTTGGAATAGCTGCCACAAAGCAATTCAACTCAGTAGTTGGGGCACGCGCTAGCCTTACATACGGGATGGTACAAAGCGGGGTTGACAATAAATTTGCGTGGGAGTACCTGGATGGAAATGGCACACCCGCTTATATTACCCAAAACTTTAAATCAACTATTATTGGAACAGATCTTCAGTTCACCATCAATTGGTTGAATTGGATACAAGGATTTAATCCCAATAGGCTGGTTACCTCGTACCTTATTGCCGGTGTAGGTATCGACCAATCGAAAGGTACCAAGTCAGATGGGATTTTACTTTCAGAGATTTCATATCTTGGTGAAAAAGACTTGCTTCTTAATGTGGGTAATACGGATGGGCTTGGTGGAAGGAATTTAAGTATGAAGGCTGGTGCCGGCATCGGCTTTGACTTTACTATCAACAAGCAATTCTCAGTTCCTGTTGAATTCTATTGGAGTTGGCAGAATTCTGATGACCTTGATATGACCCGTGGTGGTGCTGAACCATTTGTAAATGATATGTATAGTTCGGGTACGATTGGCCTTGCCTACAAATTTGGGTATAAAGATGGAAATCAAGTTGCTAAGCCTCGTGCTC
>CAZKHA010000071.1:0-3450 GCA_964552325.1 uncultured Bacteroidales bacterium | reverse complement strand
ATCAAATGTACCCGCCGAACGCCGGATTAGGGAAACATTTCCGCTTAGGAATTATATCTTTTTTGATAAAGGTTCCACTAAAATTAACGACCGTTACAGCTTGCTTAGAAAGGATCAAGTTGCCAATTTTAAGGAAGACAAACTGGAGGTGTATGCCCCTAAGAGGCTTTCGGGACGAAATGACAGGCAAATGACCGTGTATTACAATATTTTGAACATTCTTGGAGATCGTATGAGCCAGCACCCTGAAACAACAATTAAACTAATTGGAGCATCGGACGAAGGTCCTGAAAATGGGCGTGAAATGGCAGAAACAATAAAAGCATATCTGGTGGATGTGTTCGGAATCAATGCATCTCGAATTACTACAGAAGGTCGCGTCAAGCCCAAAATCCCTTCTGAACAAGCCGGTGCTGTATTGGAACTTGATTTGCTGCGCGCAGGCGACCGCAGGGTGTCAATAGAAAGCAACTCGCCAATTCTTTTAATGGAATTTCAAAGTGGACCCGATGCACCTCTGAAGCCGGTTGAATTTGTTGATACACAGCAGGCCCCACTTGATAGCTATGTTTCGTTTAATGTAGAAGGGGCAAGAGAAATCTTTTCTTCATGGTCGTTAGAAATCGTAGATGAAAACAATAAAATGCAAAAATTCGGGCCTTATATGCGCGAAAATGTGAGCATTCCTGGAAAAGAAATATTGGGAGACAAACCTTCTGGTGATTATAAGATTACGATGATTGGTCAAACAAAAAATGGTAAAACAATAAAGAGAGAATCCAAAACACATATGGTGCTGTGGACACCCCCTATAAATGAAGAAGGTTTGAGATACAGTATTTTATACGAATTTGACGAATCAAAAGCCATAAAACTTTATGAGAAGTATCTTGCAGATGTAGTAACGCCCAAAATACCTAAAGATGGTAAGGTTATTATTCATGGACATACAGATATAATTGGCGATGAAGCTTACAATCAGAACTTATCAGTTGCTAGAGCTAATGATGTGCGGATGATTATTGAAAATAGTCTTATGAAATTAAATAGATATGATGTTCAGTTTGAAGTGTACGGATTTGGCGAGGATGACAAATTATCGCCTTTCGAAAATGAATATCCGGAAGAACGATTTTATAACCGTACCGTAATTATTGATATCTTACCCCGCAATTAGTTTAAGTGAACAGTTGTTATTTCTTGAGGGTCGTCCGGGTTTTTCGGACGACCTTTTTTTTTGTATGCATTATTAAATATGTGTGGTATAATTATGTTGGCTTATAATTAATATGTGACCACACCTGTGAATTATGTAACTCTATTTCAATATTATATAACAAAAAAATTAGCAAGTTAGTGACCTTTGCATTGTTGTGAAAATTCATTCATAACATTAAAACTAAATAAATATGAAGGCACAACTACTCAAAGTGTTTATTGCTATTTTAGTGCTGCTAATACCTGTTCTGAATTTTGCACAGGCACCACCTTTGGGAACTGCTGCAGGATTTGTTCTCTTTTCAAGTGTTGGTGCTGTAACCAATACCGGGCTAACCCACCTTACAGGCAATGTTGGTACAAACAGTGGTTCAAGCACGGGTTTTGGAAACGTTGACGGTGTAATGCACGATGGTGACATTGCAAGTGCACAATGTGCAGCAGATCTGCTGATAGCATATAACCTGCTGAACAGTGCAATTCCAACTTTCTTTCCGGCACCATTGCTCGGAAATGGGGCCACACTGATTCCCGGAGTTTACAAAGTTTCAGGTGCAGCAACCTTAAATCTAAACCTTACATTGGATGCCCAAGGAAATCCAAATGCGGTATTTATTTTTCAGATCCAGGGATCATTATCCACCGGAGCCAATGCCAAGGTTAAATTAATTAACGGAGCTCTGGCATGCAATGTATTCTGGAAAGTTGAAGGTCTGGTTAGCATGGCTACCGGAACCTACATGCGTGGTACCATCATTGCAAACAATGCTGCAATTACCATGAATACGCTTGATACACTTGAAGGAAGAGCCCTTTCAACAACGGGAGCCATAACTGTTGACGGAGTTACGGCATTTACTCCTTTGGGTTGTGGTAGTCCTGTTCTTACGGGACCAATCCCTCCACCACTCGGATCAACGGAGTGTTATACATTATTTTCGGCAAACGGACCTGTTACAAATGCTGGTATAACACATGTAACTGGGGATGTGGGGACGAATGTGGGTTTAACCACTGGTTTTGACCCTTTATTGGTTACCGGTACAATTCATCCAATACCTGATGTTTCAACAGTACAATGCGCGGCAGATTTGTTGACAGTATATAATTATCTGAACATCCTGCCATACGACATTCTGCTGTTATACCCTGCGCAATTTGGTAATAATCTGGTGCTTACTCCACATACATACCTGATGAACGGAGCTTGCGTATTTACAAATACGCTTTATCTTAATGCACAGGGAAATCCTAACGCTGTTTTTGTTATCAAAATCAGCGGCGCGCTGTCAACCAGCACCTATGCCAAGGTTTTGTTAATAAACGGAGCACAGCCAAAAAATGTTTTCTGGCAGGTTGATGGTGCTGTGAATATCAGCGACTATTCTGAATTCAAGGGTTCGATAATCTGTAATAATGGAGCTATTACCCTAACAACTGGTGTAAGCCTTGAAGGCAGGGCACTGTTAACTAACGGTGCTTTAAGTACCTCGGCCATAACTGCCACTATGCCTCCGGGTTGTGGTGCTACATCTTCACCCTCAATTACTACCCAGCCCGGCAATCAAAATGCTTGTGCAGGCAGTTCTGCCGTTTTTACGGTTAATGCAAGCGGTACCGGCCTCACTTACCATTGGAGAAAGGGACTTGTAAACTTAACCAACGGAGGGAATATTTCTGGTGCCACTTCTGCAACACTTACGATCGATCCGGTGGGTACTTCAGATGCTGCATCAAATTATAATGTTGTGATAACAGGAACATTTGCCCCAAGTGTTACGTCAAACAATGTTTCGCTGATAGTAAACCCATTGCCGGTTCCAACAATTGCCGGTTCAAACAGTGTTTGCACCGGAGCAACGGGCGTTGTTTATACAACACAAGCCGGTATGACTGGTTATACCTGGACAGTTTCGGCTGGTGGTACGATCACCGCCGGTGCCACAACCAATGCAATAACCGTAACATGGTCAACAGTTGGAGCTAAAACCGTTACCGTAAATTATACCAATGGCAATAACTGCAGTGCTGCTACAGCCACTTCATATCCTGTAACGGTAAGTGCATTGCCTGTTCCTGCTATTACTGGTAACAACAGTGTTTGCACCGGAGTAACGGGCGTTATTTATACAACACAAGCCGGTATGACTGGTTATACCTGGACAGTTTCGGCAGGCGGTACGATCACCGCCGGTGCCACAACCAATGCAATAACCGTAACATGGTCAACAG
>CAZKHA010000070.1:0-15549 GCA_964552325.1 uncultured Bacteroidales bacterium | reverse complement strand
ACACAAACAGAAACGTGGCCACACCTCTCCAGGCAATATTTGCGGCTCCATCGCCTAGCGCATAGCCAATTTTTTCTTTGATACTTATTTTGTTCGAAACATCCATGGTAAAACTGCAGTTTAGTTAATTGGGATTTGGAAAGCGAAAATCACAAAGTATTAAAATCAAATAACTTATAGTAGTATCAACACTTAAAGAGCCCCTACGGAAACCATAATAGCCTTCGAATGAATGGTTTTAAGATACTCATGAAACCCTTCGGCCTCCGCTTATACATTAATATATTAGTAGGACCAAGCAAACTTTTCTTTGCGCGTCCTGTCATAAACGTCCCAGCTAAAGATGTAATACTGAGGAGGTTTATGTGCTACGCCCTTTTTTCGTTCATCCAACGGAATCACATACTTCATTTGGTTCACTTTCTTACGGAAATTCCTTCGATCGAGGGTAACGCCTAATATCACTTCATACAAACCTTGTAGTTGGGCAAGGGTAAACTTCTCAGGGAGCAACTCAAAACCAACGGGTTCCTGTCGCAATTTATGGCGGAGGAACTCCAGGGCCATGTCAATCATACGGCGATGGTCGAACCCAAGCTCAGGCAAATTATCAACAGAGAACCATTTAGAATCTTGGTGATCAATATCGGGATGCACTTTCGAGCTATCAACTAGTGAGTAATACGCCACCGAAACTACATGATTAACAACCATCGGAAACTTTGTTTTAAGCCACAGTTGGTCTTTGGCAGCCATCAACCGGTTTGTATCGCCAAAGGTGTAAAACTGTTGCAAGTAGATGTTGCTGAGGCCAGTTTTGTCCATTAACACCCGACTTGCGGCAGCATCAACATTTTCACCTTCATATACATGATGGCCCAAAATGGTATAGTCATCTATCAAAAGTGTTTGATTATCAGAATCAACCAAGGTTCTTTTTGACAATAACACATTCAATGATTGGCCATGGTAGCCAAAAATGACACAGTCAACGGAAAGATTTGGTATGAAGTTGCTCATAAAACTATTTGTGTAATTATTACGCATTGCAAAGATACTGCTATTATGGAAGAAATCAACAGCTATTGCAAAAATATTTTGTACAAGAATTTGATATATATGACTGATAAACAATATTTTAAATGAATTGTTATTTAGAATGATTATAAATTGATGCGATAGTTTGCTTTTGATGAAAATATTTCTACTTTTGCCTTTGTGTATTTTTTACACAAACTACGCATTCACTCATTCTCTAACCTTTTAACCATAATAAATAAGCAGGTAGCTGAAATACAATTAATTACACTTTATAGAACTAATCCATCTCTTATATAATCACTTACACTCTAACTAAATCTATATCAAATGAAATCAGATGTTCTTAAATCGATTAGGCCAAACAGCTTTTACAAGAAGACTGCATTCTTGTTTGTACTTCTGTTTGCCTGTGTATCTTTTACGCTTACTGCGCAAAAGTTTAATTACAATGGTGTAGTTCAGGACGCAAAAGGAGAACCTTTGCCCGGTGCTACCATCATAGAAAAAGGGACCACCAGTGGAACAGCTACTGGCCTAGATGGTGTTTTTAATATTACCTCATCGTCTGACAATGCAACTTTTGTAATTTCAATGGTGGGTTTTATTGCCATCGAGAAACCGATGAAGCCTAATACTAAAGAGATTATTATCCTTAAAGAAAGTATTACGGCTTTAAGTGATGTTGTGATTATTGGATACGGCAGCCAAAAGCGTTCAAATATAACTGGCGCCATTTCCAACATCAGCTCGAAGGAGCTATCCCAACTACCTGCTACAACCGTTAACCAAGCTTTGCAAGGCAAAATTGCCGGTGTAAACATTGTTAACACCTCAGGTTCGCCAGGATCAGGTCAAAAAGTGGTTATCAGGGGTGTTGCAACAAACGGAAACGCACAGCCTTTGTACGTTGTTGACGGATTTCCAACTACTTACATCGATAACCTTGAACCAAATGATGTTGAAACGATTACTGTTTTAAAAGATGCTGCATCAGCTGCTATTTATGGTGCGGAAGCTGCCAACGGTGTAGTACTTATCACAACCAAAACCGGAAAAGGCACTGGCGTAGCCGGAAAAGGCGACGGACGGATTGAATATAGCCTACAGGCTGGTTTCCAAAGCGTTAGGGATTATACAAAACCTATGGATGCAAGCAGCTATGCAACTTGGGTAAATGAAGCCAATGTGGGTGTTTCTATTCCCACCGATTCGCAATACAATACCGATTGGATGGATCAAATCCTGAATACCGCATTTTTGCAACGTCACCATTTATCGTTTGCCAATGCCACAAATAAAGGAAACTACTACATATCAGGTGCTTATGTAAATGAAGATGGTGTTATTGGGGGTGATAAATCAAACTTTGAGCGTTTTTCGTTCCGTACAAACTTAACCCAGCAAGTAAAACCTTGGATTCAAGTGAGTGGCAATTTGAATTACAGCCATTTCAATAAGAAGGCCATTAAAGAAGACGATGAATTTGGTGGCGTAGTTTTCCAAGCCTTAGCCATGGACCCAACAACTCCCGTAACCTATTCGGGTGCCTTGCCCGAATTTGCACAGAATGCGCTTAACCAAGGTTACAACCTTATTACAAATAGTGCCGGCGAATACTACGGACTTACTGAAAACGTAAAAGGCGAAATAGCAAACCCCTTAGCCGAAATAGAAATTCTCCGTCGAAGCACAAAACAAGATAAGCTTATGGGTAATGGCCAGTTGGTTCTTGGAGATGATACCTGGAAGGGCTTTAAGTTTACTACACGTACAAGCTTTGATTTTGCTCACCAACTTTACAATACTTGGTCTCCAACTTTCTGGTTTTCTGATCAACGCATGAATACCGTTGCCAATGTTAGGGATAATACCGATACTTGGTTTACTTGGATGGTCGAGAACTTCTTATCCTATGATAAAACCTTTGGCAAGCATACTGTTAATGCAGTTGTTGGTATGTCGAACAAGCGTTATACCTATAAATTCCTGCGCACGCAATCAGGCCCTATGTTTGCCGAAGATGAAAACTTTGCCCAACACGGTGAGGTTGAAATTAACGGGAAAGTTAGTGGCAATTTGAGAGACATTCGCAATTCTTCAGCCTTTGGCCGTGTATCGTATGAATACGACAACAAATATTTGTTAAGTGTAGTTCTACGTCGTGATGGAACCTCATTATTACATCCTGACCAAAGGTGGGGAAATTTCCCTTCCATTTCGGCAGGTTGGATACTTTCTAACGAATCGTTCTGGAAGGTAAAATCCATCGATTTCTTCAAAATCAGAGCATCATGGGGTAAAAACGGTAACCTATCAACGTTAGGCCCTGACCAATTCCGCTCCCTTATCAGGTCGTCTGGAATTCAATACCCAAAACCCGGCGGTGGATATTATACTGGTGCCGAGCCCGAATTATTAGCAAACCCCGAATTGACATGGGCTAGCAGCGAACAAATTGACCTAGGTTTTGATATGGCCATGTTTGGCAACCGCATGACCCTTGGTTTCGATTACTTTAACAAAATAATGCGAGATTTATTGGTTCAAGGAACACCTCCTTTATCCGTAGGAAATAATGCACCTTTTGTTAATGCTGGCGATGTTACAAACAAAGGTATTGAAATTGAGCTTGGTTACAAAAACTATGACAAAGCATTTAAATACGATGTAAATGCTAACATTACCCTTCTTAGCAACGAAGTTACGTATTTGAATCCTTTACTGGAACGTGCAAATGGAGCTTCGTTAGGAACGGGTTGGACTGTTACATACCTTGAGTTGGGCTATCCTGTATGGTATTTCCGCGGCTACGAAACCGCCGGCATTTTTCAAAACCAAGCCGAGATTGATGCCTACAAAGAAGCTAATGGTGGCTTAGTTGGCTACAACCCAGTACCTGGCGATCCTATTGTTGTTAACACAAATGGCGACAAACTTATCAATAACGAAGACCAAACCAAGATTGGCGATCCCCATCCTGATTTTATGTGGGGCGCCAACATCAGCATGTCGTACAAAGGACTTGATTTCAGAATGTTATTGCAAGGTGTACATGGCCACGATGTATTGCTGGGCTTCAACAGGACTGACCGTGCAACCTCAAACCGCCCACAATTCTTCTTTGACGAGCGTTGGACAGGTGAAGGAAGCACCAACGAACGCCCAAGGGCTGACCAAGGAAACCCATACATCTATAATAGCAATCTAATGGTTTATGATGGCTCGTTTGTTCGGGTTAAACAATTACAACTTGGATACACCATTCCTGATAATTCGCTCAACAACATCTTCCAAAAACTGAGGTTCTTCGTTTCGTTAGATGACTATTTCACCTTTACCAAATACCCTGGTATGGACCCATCAGCCGGCACAGGTCGCGATAATTCACAAGGCATTGACCGTGGATTCTATCCAACTCCTGGCAAAGTAATGTTTGGCCTTTCATGCACCTTATAACTTGTTGAATAATAATTTGTTAAAATATTTAAAAATATATACAGTATGAAAACTCAATTAAAAGTCTTACTAGTTGTGGCCTTAACCGCCTTTTTCATCGGTTGCCAAAAAGATTTTTTGGATGTAGATCCTATAGGCAAACTAACTGTGGAGAAATTCTACAATACGGATAAGGATGCAACCAGCGCATTAATAGCAGCTTATGATATCTTGCAATGGATGAATGCACGTGACTGGAATAGCGCTTACCTTGTAAAGACCTTCCCATCTGACGAATCAACCGTGGGTGGCGGCGATTCAGGTGACCAACCTCCTTACCAGGAACTCGGTAACTTCAACTACGGGCCAAGTAATGCAACCATTACGGCCGTTTGGCAATCGAATTACTTTGGAATTTATCGTGCAAACTTGGTTATCAACAATGTGAAGCCTGAAAGCGAACTTCGCAAACAAATTATTGCTGAAGCTAAATTCCTCAGGGCTTACTATTTTTTCGAAATCGCATCTATGTTTGGTAAAGGTCCCATTATTCTTACCGAATTAGCTCCTAGCGAATACAGCCAACCTTTTGAAGAAACAGAAGCCATTTACAATCAAGTTGTTAAAGATTTAACCGAAGCTATCGAAGATCTCCCCTTAAAAAGCCAATACGCTGCAGAAGACATATTTAGGGCATCAAAAGGCTCTGCTCAAGCTTTGTTAGGCAAAACTTACCTCTATGCCAAAAAGTATGCTGAATCTGCCGCCGCTTTTGAATCTGTAATTAGCTCGAATGAGTTTGCATTGCAAGAAAACTTTCCAACCTTATTTTTACAGGAATCGGAATTTGGCGTTGAGTCAGTATTTGAAGTTTCGTTTGTAACAACCGTTGGCTATGACTGGGGAACCTTTCAATGGGGTGGCAACAGGGCTATGGAAAACAATATTACCTGGCAACTTACAGGCCCTCGCGGCGATTATTTTCAACCCGGCAACACCGGCTTGATTGGTGGTTGGGGCTTCAATTACCCTCAACAAAGCCTTTACGATGCTTTTGTTGCAGCTGGTGATACCGTTAGAAAAAAAGCTTCAATACTTTCTTTAGCTGATTTGCGTGCACAAGGTGGCGATTGGACCAACGAAAACTCATGGGGTTGGGATGGTTGCATAAGGGTGAAATATGGCACACGTGGCGATGAAACTGGTGGCCCTGTTAATGAGCTCAACTACGGAACCAACTTACGCTTAGTACGTTTTGCCGATGTTCTACTTATGGCCGCCGAAGCCAACCATTTAGCTGGCAACGATTCAAAAGCCGGAACGTATTTAAATCAAGTTAGGGATCGTGCCAATTTGGCTCCATATTCAGGTGATATTATGCAAGCTATTAAAAATGAACGTCGCATAGAATTATGCTTTGAAGGTGTACGTTTCTTAGACCTTATCAGATGGGGCGATGCACCAGCAGTATTAGGTTCTTACGGGTTTGTTACTGGTAAACATGAACGCTATCCAATACCTCAAGACGAAATTAGAAACAACTCGCTTTCTTCACAAAACAATGGCTATTAGTAGCCAGTGTATTTATTAGTAATTGGTTAGTTTATGTAGTTGAAAAGCTGGGGTAGCAATATCCCGGCTTTTTTCTTTCTGCATCCATTAAAAAAACAAGACAACAAGTATTGATTGAATTATTATCGTTACCTAAGCTGCTTTTATCTGCTAAGCCATTCTTTAAACGAGGCTGAGCGTTCAACACTTACTATTTGATCATCCAAGTTGTTATTTGGCGGATTTAAAATCAACTTTATCCGGCTCCTGGACCAGGGTACCATTGTTTGGATAGCTTTGAAACTTACCAGCATTTTGCGGTTTATCCTGAAAAAGCTTGCTGGATCCAAAATTTCTTCCAATTTGTCGAGGCTGTGCTCGGTGGGATACTTGCTACCATTGGTAGCTTGAAAATAAACTTGGCCATTATCAATAAAAGCATAAGAAATATCCTGAACCTCAACCGATTTAATCTTGTTGGCATACTGAATCATAAACCGTTGGCGATAGCTGGGCTGGGTGGGCATAAACAGTTTAATTAAAGAAGCAACGTCAATTTTTCCCAAGCCTTTCAACATCTCATACTTTAAAAGGCTAGCCTTAACATCTTCAAAACGAACAGGTTTTAATAAATATGCAATACCATTTGTTTGAAATGCCTTTATTGCATATTGATCATAAGCCGTTGTAAAAATGATCGGCACATTCGGCTGAACCCTTTCAAAAATACTGAAACTCAAACCATCAGATAATTGGATGTCAGAAAAAATCAAATCAACTTGGTGCGTCTCTAGCCAGGCTACCGATTCGTTAACGCCTGTGGTAATAGCTGCTATAGTAGCTTCGGGTATGCCTTGTAGTACCAGCTCCGAAAGCCTGTTGGCTGCAAATCCTTCATCTTCAATTATTAGAATACGCATTAGTCAGGTTTTATTAATGGGAGTTTAACCAAATATTTTTCATTCAGCACTTTAAAGATAGGCTCTTTCCCACATACCAATTCATACCTTCTTGCCAGATTTTTTTGTCCAATACCGGTAGAAGGAATCCCGGAAACCCGCTGCCGGAGGGTATTCTCAACCCATAAATAACCATCATTGGCTTTGATGCTTATAAATAAAGGAAATGGATTCGTAATGGAATTGTGCTTTATAGCATTTTCAAGTACCACCTGAAGGCTTAAAGGAGGTATGGAATCTTTTAGCCAAATACTATCAACCTCAACTTCAAAATGCAGATTTGTGCCATACCTAATTTGCTGCAAATACATATATGAACGCGCAAAACCAAGCTCGTGCTCCAGGCTAACCAATGGTTTTTCAATAGTTTCGAGCACATACCGATAGATTTGTGCAAATTCTTCGATAAACATTGCTGCTTTTTGCGCATCGTTCGAAATCAATGCCGACAAAACATTGAGGCTATTGAACAAGAAGTGAGGATTAAGTTGGTTCTTAAGTACTTCAAACTTAATAAGGGCCAACTCATTGCGCATGATGTCAAGTTCTTGCTGGCTCTTTCGGTTCTGGCTGTAATAAATCCAGGCCTCCAAAGCAGCATTTACCAATAGGTTAACCACTGACAGAATAAGGCTATTTAACCAGATGGTTGGCCATAACCCAGCTTTATAGGGTCCTATCTGATGCACAAGGCTGGTCATTACAATAGCTACCGAAAACGACAAACCCACTGAAACCATCAATTGCAAGAATATCCGTTTCAAGAATGCTGATGACCAAGTTATAATCCTATTTAAATTGTTTATAACCACCAAGTTAAAATAAACGATAAGCATTCCAAAAAAGGTACTAACAAGGGTGCCAAACGCCAACCTTACAAAAAACGCTTGAAAAGAATGGTTAACATAAAAACCCGAAAAATGGTTATACGTAATGATAATCGTCTGAACAACAAATGCTAACGCCAGACACCATTGCAGCAGCCATCTAAAACGGACTTGCTGGTTAAGGTGTAGCATTAGCATATAGATAGGTTGCAATAGATTATTCAAGGCAAATATAGGAATCTGTTTGAAACTAAATTACATTGGGCTAAAAACATAAGGCAGTGGGACAATAGCTTTCCCACTGCCTGCATTGAATTTGAAGAAACTAGAACACTCCATAGGTTAATGACACACCTGCATTAAATGTGTTAAGAAAATTTTCATCAGTTCCCATGAGCTTAATAGGAGAGGTGTTTCGGTACGAGCCATAAAGGCCAATCCACCACTTTCCAGCGATGCGTGCTTGGAAGTCAACGCTGGGCTCAAACACAGCAAATGTTTCAGTATCAATAATCTCTTGGTACCAAGGCCTGTTTTCAGCAAAATCTTTGGTATAACGGTATTGCGCCACACCCATACCCGACAAAATACTAATTCCTGCCTTAAAATTTCGGCCCATTGGCACCAAGTATTCTACAAACATACCTGAGTAGCCACCTTCGAGACGGTAGGTGCCATCTTGCACCAACTCATTTAGCGAATGATCAAAATTTAGGGCTTGACCGCCAAAACCAACAGCCCAATGTCTATCAAAAACAACCCCAGCTTTGTAGCCTATCAGGGTTGCCGATTTGCCCAATAGCTCATTATAACCGCCATTAAGGCCCGCAAACAATCCAATGGTGTGCTCCTTATCCTTGCCTTGGTATTTCCAAATATAATCTTTGCGAGGTGAATCTTGTGCAAAAAGCATGCAGTTTGCAAGGAGCGTTACGAATAGCAATACAACTTTTGATTTCATAAGTATTTATTTTTAAAAGGTTTAATAATGAAGCAAAAGTATTGTGTACGCCAAACCGAAAAAAACAAAACTGCCTGATCGCGCATAATCAAACCCTCAACCTGCGATGTTGAACCCCGAACACGATTCGCATAAAGCAACTCCTCAAAAAGCAGCAAAGAGCATTCGCAAAAGCTCAATTTCTATCATTCCATTTTCTGGACTCAATATTTCATTTTAGCACTTTTTCAATTACCAAAATATCTGTTATAACATACTACATATCTTGTATTTAAAAAAAACTTCAAAAAAAGTCGAGTGAGGGGGGGTTACCTTGCATAAATAACGTGCCATATACTAGTAGAAACACTCTTCTTATGAAAAAGCTATACTTTATAACCTTCATTTTACTCAGCAGCCAATTAATTATGGCTAGAATCCCAAAGCTTAGATATACTATACCTTTGGCAACCAATTATATAGCCTTTAAAACTGCTTACTTGCCTGATGGAACTAGGGTAAGTCTTACACCAAAAAACGATACCATTTATGGTGGCGATACAGTTGCAATTCAGGCTGGAACTCGAGATTACTACCTAAGAATCAAAAATTTATGGGGTTCTCCAAGCGCTTATGTAGTTTTAACGAATAAGGGCGGCAAAGCCATTATCCGCAATGAATATTCAGGTGGCGGAATGTCGATTAAACAGAGCAAATACATTCATTTTACTGGTACCGGCACCCCTGGCATTGAATATGGAATCTTAATTGACACAACCGGCGCAGGAGGGTCAGCGCTAAGCTTTGATGAAATGACAACCGATTTTGAATGTGACCATATCGAAATTAACCGTTCGGGCTTTGCGGGTATAATGTGTAAAACCGATCCTTGGTGCGATGGCTATGCAACACGTGGGAATTTTCTCATGCAAAATATCAGTTTTCACCATAACTACATCCATAACACGGCTGGCGAAGGATTTTACATTGGCCATAGCAGCTATAACGGCATACAAACCAAGTGTTCAGGGCAACCCGTGGTTATTTATCCGCATGATATCCACAACATAAAAGTTTACGACAACATAATTGAATACACAGGTTTAGATGGAATCCAAATAAGTTGTTGCACAAAAAACGTTGAAGTCTATAACAATCGTATCCGCTATTATGGCTGGAACGATAATGCCTATAGCAAACGCTATGGAATGGAAGGAATAATTATTGGTGGCGGCTCTACTGGCAATTATTACAACAACACCATAGTTGAAGGATGTGGTACCGGGATTATGGTTTTTGGGTTAGGCAACATAAACGTTTTTAATAACCTGATTATTAAACCTGGCCGTCATTCACAACTGCCTGTTTATCAAAATTATGTGTACGGCATTTTCTGTGATGACCGCACTACCATTCCTGGCCAATCGTTCAATTTTGCCAATAACACCATTGTGAGCCCACGTACGGGTGGTATGAAATTCATGTCATCATTGAGCAGGAACAATAGGATATATAATAATGTAATCCTAGACCCGGGCGGAAAAGGGGATTATGGCCATTGGGGTAACAACTGGATGAAATCGTGTATTCACGCTTACGAAACCTCGGATGTGTTACTTGCAAACAATGTTTATGACACCATAGCTTATCCAACCATTAACAACAACCCACAAGTTCCTTATGATGACCCATATTTTGTAGATGCAAGCAACTATGATTTTCATCTTTTAGAAACATCGCCATTGGTTGATGTTGGCATAGCCTGTGATACTGCCTGTGGATTTGGTGTTGATTTTGATGGCGTACTAAGGCCTCAAGGCAATGAATGGGATGTAGGCGCATACGAAAAGGTAGTGGAAAATGAATTAATCCCTAACTACAAAAAATCGGCATCTATTGAAGAAACTGTCAAAGATTTAAAATGGTATTTCGCAACCAATCAATTAGTTATAACATCAAACTCAACATGTAACGAGGTTTGCAACTGGGAACTTATTGATATGCAAGGCAGAATTTGTGAATCGGGTTCTATCGTTTTAAACCAGGGTCTTAATCCTATCTCTTTAGGCTACCATAGCAAAGCTTTATATATTGTAAGATTATTTTGGGGATCCTATACTACCTATGGTAAGGGTGTGTTATAGGTGAGTAGTGTTTCATTTGCATAAGGGCGGGATGGTTACCCGCCCTTTTTTTTTGCACTTTTTTTTCCCTTGACGCAACTATTGCCATTAAACTTGTTTACTTTGTTGTATAGTTTTTAAACTTACATCAATATCAAGATATTGTAAACAGGTTTTGATGACGAACGAGCAGGATTTATTAAAAAACTGCCTAAAAGGCGACAGTCGTGCGCTGGCCACCTTTTATGACCATTATGCCCCAAAATTATTGGGAGCCTGCATGAGGTATGTGTCGTTGCAAGCCGATGCCGAAGATATTTTGCAGGAAGCTTTCATTAAGATACTCCAAAACATGAATCGCTTTGAGTATCGTGGCGAAGGCTCGTTGGAAGGATGGATGCGGAAGATTGTGGTTAACCTTTCGCTCAATTTTTTAAAAAAACGGGAAAAGGATTTCATTTACACCGATAAGGAACTTCCCGCAATTGCTGATGACAGCAACTCGTTTGACCCTCCTACCCAACTTTCGCCCCAAGATGTGATGAAGCTAATTAATGAGCTGCCTGTGGGATACCGTACAATATTGAACCTGTATGTTTTTGAAAAATACTCACATCGTGAAATCTCGGAGATGCTGCAATGCAGCGAAAGCAACTCAAAAAGCCAGCTTTTACGGGCTAGGGCACTCCTTAAAAAGAACATGATGCAACGAATAAATGAATTTGAAAAAATACCCTCTTATGGAAAATAAAGAGCCCTTGTTCGATTTTCTGGAGAATGTGGTTGGCCAGCTGGAGGTTAAACCCACAGAACAAGCGCGTGATTTGCACCTGAAGGCTATGAACCAGCAACTTATGTTGCAGGCGCAACAGCGCAGCCAAAGACGTATCTTGAAAGGCTTGGGCGGAGCCATTTTGATTGTGCTCTTGCTTGCAGGCCTTAACTGGCTCCTTTTCAGCCATTCCGATAAACCCAATCTACAACTTAAGCATCATTCAGCTGCAATAAACAGCCAAAACCCAACTAATTCAGCAAACACTAATTCTGAAATTAATTCATTATCAAAAACTTCCTCCACAAATACCACTCTACAAAATAAGCCCGTATCAACCAAACAGCAAGACACTGAAGCTTCAACCAATATAAATACTCCTACAATCCCAACTGCAGTCACCAATCCAGCACAGTCGCAAACACTCAAGTCATCAATCATAACTGCTTCAACCCCTTCTTTTAACCCTTACCGTATTTCCGCTCAAATTGATCCATCAACAATCAGTAATCCTAACACAAAACAATCGACCCCTTTAACAACAACTCGCGCTGAAACAGCAGCTATTACAAACACAAATCAGAACAAAGGCAAGCTTCCCTGGCACGGTCTTTCTCTTCCTTTACGTAAAGCCTATCTTGATATAACCTACGCCACGATAAAACAAAAAAAGAACGCACAACTCAAGCTAGCACCTCTAAAATTCCGCCCTTCAGATACCATTGTAGAAACCATTAAACCCAACATAAAAGCAAGAAACACGTTTTCCGATTTTGCAATCGGAGTGCATTACACTCCTGAATTTATGTTCAATACATTGGACCAATCGAACAAACTTGTAAACAATGCAGGACTTGAAGTTACCTGGGTTAAAGGACCTTATTCAATCAGGACTGGAATCGGCATTTCTATTGCAACAGGTGTAACGGCCTTAGGGTATGATTACAACGATTATCTTGGCACGACCAAAAAACTTGATTCGGTAGCTTTTGCCTACGATACCCAAGGGCGCAAAATTATCCCCAGTTGGTATTACAGCGATAAAGTGGTGTACGACACAGCATTGCTTTCGTTGACCAATGAAATTAGCAAACGTTATACTTACTTGCAATTCCCGTTAATTCTTGGTTACGATTTTCATCAAGGCAAGAAACTCGCTTTTGGGTTTAGGGCTGGGCCTGTTTTACAGGTACTTATTAAAGAAGACGAATTAAAGAATGATCCTGGAGCCGGCGATAACTTGGTGGTTTCGATAAACCAACTTACCCCCGACCGCATGGCCACACACTGGCAAGCTTTATTGGGTATAAATTCATCGCTTATGCTTAGCAAACGCATTAGGCTTGAACTAGAGCCTCATTTGAAATACTATTTTAATTCCGTTTATGAAAAAACTGCCACCACAAGCAAACCTTGGTCGGTAGAGTTACGCACTGCATTAATTATCAAACTTTAACAATTTCGCTATGAAACGTTTCATCGGCATTTTACTTATACTTGTACTAATCAAATTAGGTTTTGGCCAATCGTTTAGCATTGGTGGAACAGTACAGACTTATCAGGGAGTTGGCGTGTCTAATTGGTTGGTTACCATCGAATCAACCCCTGGCATATGGCCTTATTATTTCAACCAAGTTTATACCGATTCAGCTGGCCAATACTTAGTTTCGGGAGCCATAAACGACTCCGTAACACTTTACATGACGGTAAGCACTTACGATTGCGCGATGGATTTGGTTGACACCTCTTTTGCTATAAACATTGGACAATCTGTGCAAGCTGATTTTACTATATGCGACCCAACCCCCTGCGTGGCCAACTATAATTATGTAGTAACCGATACCACCAATGGCCAAACGCTTCAATTTTTTAATACCTCTACAGGTCCTTACTATCAAGTACTTTGGGATTTCGGAGATGGCACAACATCAACCGAATCGTCTCCAATTCATACGTTTGCCCCCGGAAGCTGGGTCGTTTGCTTGGTTATTTCAGATCCATTGCCACCTAGCACTTGCTCCGATGTAGAATGCAAGACCATCCAAATTGAAACTGCTTCACCGTGTTCAAACTCTTTCACCTTTGAAGCTAATGGTATGAGCATTGCATTTACCGGTGAAACCAACGGAACCAAGCCCGCTACCTATTCCTGGCAATTTGGTGATGACACTTTTGGCCAGGGTCAAACCATTAGCCATCAATATTCGTATGCAGGAATTTTTGAAGTTACACTAACCACTGTTGATGAGGATAGTTGTACGGCTGTGAGTTCCCAATTTATTTTGGTTATGGATACCAACTGCCAGGCAAATTTCACTTGGACAACTGACTCTTTACAAACCAATGAAATCCATTTTACCAACACATCAATTGGGAATGGGATAACATCGTTTGAATGGAGTTTTGGCGATGGTAGCACCACCACATTCCCTGATCCTGTTCACACTTTTACGCCAGGCACATATCAGGTTTGCCTCACCATCTATTCTGGCAACTGTACCCATACTTATTGTGAAACCATTACCATTAATGGTCAACAAAACTGCCAGGCTAGTTTTACATATTTAATTGATCCTCAAAACGGACTTTCCATTCACTTTAATGACCAATCTACTAGTGCTATTGAAGTTTGGGTCTGGGATTTTGGCGATGGTAATGAATCATTACTGAGCAACCCCGACCACACTTACGAGGCACCAGGTGTTTTTAACGTCTGCTTAACAGTGTACACATCCGATAGCCTTTGCCAATCTACTTATTGCCAAACCATCACCGTAAATCCAGACCTTTACTTCCCAGTAATTGGCCAGGTATTGGCTAACTTTTTCCCGGCAGATGGAGTATCGGTAGAACTTTATAAATCCGCTAACAATACACCTATTTTGACTGACACTGCCTTTACGGGTGAATTTGGAGCTTTTGCTTTTTATACGGTACCCCAGGGTGAATACTTTATAAAAGCCAATCCTGAGCCAACCTCCAGCATCTTTGGAAATTACCTTCCTACCTATTCGGGTAATACTGTTTTGTGGGAACAAGCTGTGGCGCTAAACGTAACACAATCTACGGTGGGTGCCGATATTTCATTGGTTGCTATTCCACAACTTACCCAAGGCAATGGCGTGATTAGCGGACAGTTAAAAGAACTCCAATATGAAAAGTCAAACAATTATCACGGAATTTCAAAAGTCCCTGTCTTTCTGTTTTCAACTGCTATGGAGTTACAAAGCGCAACTTATACGGATGCCGAGGGCCATTTTAGTTTTAGCAATGTCCCCTATGGCAATTTTATTGTAATGCCCGAAATCACTGGTCTCCATGCCGAAGCATTCCCTGTAAGCCTTGATGCCAACAATTCCACTTATTCTGGAATCACCTTTACAATAACCGAACTCGGAATACAATATGGCGTTGACAACAGCTTGCCAATTGGTATTTCCAGCATTGGCTTACCTAGCCCAAATCCAACCCAAGGAAGTGTAAGTATAAACATGGAGGTTTCGCAGAATCTTTCAGGTTACATGGTGCTTAGTTCGATTAATGGCAGCGCTATTGAAAAAACATCGGTGGAGCTAACGTTAGGAACAAATTTGATAACACTTGATTTTACTGCAATACCCAAAGGGGTTTATGCATTGTTTTTACAAACAACAAACACTTATGTGTTTGTCAGTAAAATCATTATAATACAATAGTTTAAAAATAATAACTTTTTTTTCACTCATAACGCAACTTTCAAAAAATGCCTTGTTTCTAAATAAAAGGCTGAAAATATTACAGACTTTATCCCTAAAATATTATATTTACTAATAAATCCTATTACTATGAAAAACCGTTTAACTTTTCTTTGGATTTTTCTGCTGATGGCCATTGGGCTCCAAGCCCAGATTCAAACCCTGAC
>CAZKHA010000069.1:0-15963 GCA_964552325.1 uncultured Bacteroidales bacterium | reverse complement strand
TGGTTTAAATAACCATCTAAATATCAACACATGGCAAAAAGAGACGTCGAAATAAACTCAGGTTCGATGGCGGATATTTCCTTCCTCTTGCTTACCTTTTTCTTGTTGACTTCATCAATCGACACTGACTTAGGTATCACCAGGAAGCTGCCTCCACCACCGGATCCGAATCAGGAGGTATCTGATGTTAACAAACGCAACGTTTTTACGGTGCTTGTTAACAAATATGATGGCCTTCTTGTGCAAAACCGCCCTGCTGATATATCTCAACTACGCGACCAGGCTAAGGAATTCTTGGCCAACCCAAGCGATCGAAGCGATTTACCTGAGAAAAAGGAAATCATGATCGAAGGCCTTGGCAATTACAAGGTTTCTAAAGGGGTAATATCACTTCAAAACGACCGTGGCACCTCGTACAAAATGTACATTCAGGTACAGAATGAACTGGCCGCTGCTGTTAATGAACTGAGAAATGAGTTATCAAAACAACGCTTCGGTGTGGGTTTTGACAAACTCAGCGATCAAGATCAAATTAATGCGATAAGCAAAGCTATACCCGTTTCTATTTCGGAGGCTGAACCTAAAGATGTAGGAGGATCTAAATAATGGCACGCTTTAAACGTAAAGGTAGCAAAGGCACACCGGGCATCAACACCGGCTCCATGTCTGACATCATTTTCATGTTCTTGTTCTTCTTTATGGTTATTACCACCATGAGGGAAAGTACGCTTTTGGTACGCATTTATGCTCCACAAGCTACCGAAGTACAAAAGCTTGAAAAGAAATCGCTGGTTAGTTTTGTTTATATTGGGCAACCCATTGATGCACGCTTTGGAACAGAAAGCCGCATTCAACTAAATAATGCTTATGCCTCAGTAGCTGACATTCGTGAGTTTATAACACGCGAACGCGAACAACGTGATGAGGTTGATCGCCCCTTGTTAACTACTTCGCTTAAAGTTGATGGCGATACCAAAATGGGTATCGTTACCGATATAAAGCAGGAACTCAGGCAAGTAGGTGCTTTCAAAATTAACTACTCAACCCGTAAAGGGGTAAAACGCGAATCGGATCAATAATCCATTCTATATTCAAGACAAAAAACCCGCACATACTTGTTGCGGGTTTTTTTATTGCCTTAACCCAACTTGGCCTCCATAAAATTTTTCAGCACAACAATCATTTTTATGCTAATAGCTTTTGTTAAAGAAATAATTCTTTTTTAAACCAAACACTTACTTCTGCAAAAACATTGGCAGTTTAACCTAACTTTGCAGTATTCCAATCAACTTTTACCTGTTTAAACCATCCTTAACCATGAAACTCATTTTAGCCCTTCTGGGGTTTTTTCTTTGCATAAACCTTACAGCCCAACACAGCAATGTGTTGATTAGCACCAGTAATTCGCCAACCGAGCCTTCCATAGCCGTAGATCCAAAAAATCCTTTACGTGTGGCTGCGGGTTCGGTGCTCGATAATTATTATTACTCCAATGATGGGGGCCTAACTTGGGATTATTCGCGTATAGAATCACCTGAGTTTGGGGTTTGGGGCGATCCAACTTTGCTGTTCGACACCTCGGGCGCAATTCTGTATTTCCATTTGGCCAACCCACCCGTAGGTTCATGGATTGATCGTATCGTTTGCCAAAAATCAACTGATAATGGCTTAACCTGGACTGATAGCTACTTGTACAAGGATGGCAATAAAGCTCAGGATAAACAATGGGCGATAGTTGATCGCAGCAACAATTACATCCACGCCACCTGGACCCAATTTGACTCCTATGGCTCAACCACACCCGGCGATAGTTCGATTATTTTGTATGTGCGCTCAACTGATGGGGGTGCAAGCTGGAGCCCCGCAAAGCGGATAAGTTTTGTTGCTGGCGATTGTGTTGATTCAGATGAAACGGTTGAAGGGGCCGTACCGGCCATTGGCCCCAATGGTGAAGTTTATGTGGCCTGGACGGGGCCTTTAGGGTTGGCTTTTAATAAATCGTTGGATGGTGGCATCACTTGGATGGAACGCGAACAGGTTATTACAGAAGTACCTGGTGGTTGGGACTTTGCCATCCCTGGTATTTTTAGGGCAAACGGTATGCCCGAAACTGTGTGCGATTTAAGTAATGGGCCCAATCATGGCACCTTGTACGTTTCGTGGAGCGACCAACGCCATGGGGAAGACGATACGGATGTATGGTTGGTAAAATCAACGGATGGAGGCGCTACATGGTCGTCAATAAAGCGCGTAAATGATGATGCGAGTGGCCGTCATCAGTTTTTCCATTGGATGACAATAGACCAGGTTACAGGTTATTTATGGTGGGTATGGTACGACAGACGAAACACCACCGAAAATTTGACGGAAGTTTATGGCGCCGTGTCAAAAGATGGAGGTGAAACCTTTACAAACTTCAAAATCAGTGAGTCAGCTTTTAACCCAAAATCTGATGTGTTCTTTGGCGACTATACCAATATCTCTGCTCATGACAACATTGTACGCCCCATTTGGACCCGTTTAGATAATTTCGACCTTAGTGTTTATACGGCCATAATCAATCCGTTGATGGTAGGCATTGAGCAACAAAATACGGCTAGCCTAATAGAAGTGGAGCAAAACTATCCCAACCCAGTAACCGATAAAACCTGCTTTACATTTAAGCTACACAAAAAAATGCCTGTGAGCCTTTACGTTGAAGATATGCTCGGGCAACGGGTTGCCTGCTTAATGCAAGACCAAACTACCACCGAACTGCGGAATATTATAACGTTTGCACCAGCCGATTATAACCTGAAACCAGGCGTTTACTACTTTAACTTGGTTTGTAATGAAGCTAGCGTACGCAAGAAAATGATTGTAGCAGATTAAAGTTTGGAACCAATTTGCAATTCTATTTAACTTAGCATTGATATTTAACGCGTTATTGAGAAATTAAAGGAGCTAATTCTACCTAATCTTATCCTTTCGGTTTCATATTATTATGCCTCATAAGCTCCAATTATCCATTTGCGAGTAAATGGCATTAAATAAAGGCTGAAACGTTGATGACACGGATTTAGCTCCCACTGTTTTTGGCAGCGTACCATACAAACCAGTGCAAATTCTTGTTTAATAGGGTTTTGGGTGAAGTAACGAACGCCTAATCGAAATTCGTTTGCTAAAAGTCGAAGTGTTTTGATTAAACTGCAATGGCGAGGGAATTAGCCCAATACAGCTTGGGCAAATTAAACCAAACTTGTTTAGCGGCCTTCATCTTCAATGCTTCGCGTGAATGCAATACACTAACTATATAAGGCAATTAACACTAATTGTTTTTTGATACGCTTCAGTTGAATACCTACAACGTAACTAAAAAAGGCTGCTGCAGTCTGCAACAGCCTTTTAAAGCTAATTCAAAAGCAAACTATGTTATTTTGCAGCTGTAAGCAGCACGCGTCCAACCTCCCAGGTTGCACCATCGGAGGCACTGCTCAGGTATTTAAACGCGATGTAAATGGTTTGGCCTTCGTATTGGGTAAGTGGAACCTCGCCGCTATCTACAAAAGTCCAACTATTTCCGGCAGCCCTGCTGAAACCGGTAACCTCGTCCCAAGTAGCACTTGAAGGATCGCCATTGCCAGTATAATTTGTGGAGATCAGAACCTTTGCATCATCAATACTTGTTATATAATTTAACGCTTCGCGGAAACTTAGTTTCACGCCCGTTTTACCAGCTAGTGAAATAGCCCCCGAAATCATCCAGTCTTCGTTGGCATTATTTGATCCGCTTGCATATCCGCTCATTTTAGCACAACCACCATCGTAGCTTGCCCAACCCCAAGTTTGATCGCCGGAAACACTAACACCCGTAAAGGTTCCCAAGGTTGATGCAAACTCTTCGGTAAAGAAGCCGGTAATAGGTATAATACCAGTGCCATCCATCCAATAACCAGTTAAACCTTTAACGCCGGGCTGGCTGAAATAAGCTTCGAGATTACCAAGAACTTTAACTTGTTTGCCTTTGTTGGCGGCATTGTCAACTAAATTAAGGGCTGTACGTATATCGCCAGCGGGTAATTGTACGGTAAGGCAGGCCGAGAGGTTGGTTTCATCGGGTGAATCGGCAATAAGCATGTTAGAATTTGTAGCAAAAGGAGCAACAAAATTAGGTGCGAAAGGATCTACGGTAGTTTCATAAACCCCTACAATGTATCCTTGAACCCACACAGCTATTTCGCTGGTTCCGCCCATAACATAGGCACAATTATATGGGTCATCAAAAACGCCGGTGCCTTCGCCATTAGGTGGGTCGATGATGGTATCTTTAAAACCGATAATATCATTGGTATCGCGGATGGTTAATTGATAATCAGATTGAAAAACGGATAATACCCCAACAACAGTACCTACACCTCCAGGTGTTTTTTTAGCGGCAAAGTTAGCGTAACTGCTGGTGCGAACGATAAGTGAATTTCCGGAAGCATCGACAATGTTCCGGTTGGTAGCAGAAACACCTTGAGGGGCAAATTCTTGACCTACAGTTTCAAAATGAACATTCTCAAGCTTTATTAATGTACTTACCATGTCCATATTTAAAGCACCAATTCCAACAACGTTGGCTGTTGGAGGGTTTCCTGGCAGGCTATCTGGAAACAAATGCTTGGCAATTGAAACCTCTGGCAACCTCCCGATGGATCCATTATAAAGGCCACCGAGTTGAATCAGATTATTATAGTCGCCAATATACATACCCTTGCATTTTATAAAAATGCGTTGACCAACTTTATATTCATTGTATAATGAAGTTTTGTCAAGTGATAATTCAATTCCGCCGGTTGCATCCTGTATTTCGATCTTTTTATAAAGGTTGCCCGATTCATCGTTGGCGCAAACAACACCTTGAATAATAATATCATCGGAAATAGAGTCAAGCCCAGTATAAGTGGCTTTTAGCTGAGCAATGGTGGTATTGGCCTCAAAGGTAACAGTGGGGATGTTGATAGGTGGTTCATCAAAATCGCCTTTTACACATCCCGTGAGCAAAGCGCCAAAAACGAAGAGAGCAATCAAAAGGCTCTGGAAATTCTTTTTATTCATGATTTATAATGTTTTATGATTTTCTATACTGTTAAAAACGGAACCCAAGGTTCAGGTAAAATGTACGACCGTAAGAGTAATAATATTTGGAAGGGAATTTGCTAACGTCCTTAGTCGCAAAATCGAAACGCATTTGTTCATAACCACCGGTTATAAAGTCTTGATTATCGAGAATGTTGCTTACACTAAAGTTCAGGTTCAGGTAGTAATCCCCAAAACGCCACGATTTGCCGATACTTGCATCAAGGGTGAATGCTGAAGGAAGCTTTTCTTGCATGGTAATTTCTTCAATTAAGGCATCTCCTTCGCCAAGTCCTTTGATAGCGGCTTCGGTCCTGCGTTCGGGGTTAAAATCGAGGTACGCATTATCAAAATAGTTGGCGTTAAGGTTGATGAACAAGAAGCCAGGTCCAGCATATTTTAGGCCCAACGACGTGGCAGTTTGTGCACCGGGTACATAAAAGTTTTTAATATAAATGGTTTCGGTTGTATCAGCCTTTGAACCATTATCGTAAGACACTGTAGCTGTGGGCCTATTTGTGTAGCGGTAATTGCCTAAGGCAGCAACACCTTGCACCGAAAGACCTCCAATAACCTTAACCTCGGCGCCAAACTCAATACCTTGATGGGTTTTGTTGATACCCGTCATTACATGGTTTACAAAGGTTTTGTAATCATCATGATAGAATGCATTGATCTCGGTTTGGTCTTTAAACTCGGTATGATAAGCCGTTAAACGGAGGTTTGCCCCCGGGTAGCGCATGAGATAACTAACTTCACCGCTTAAAATCTTTTCGCTGGTGAGGTCTGGGGCAACATCGTCGCGTACCCTTGGCGATACGAAAGTATTGCGAATAAAAGGAGCACGGCTAAGGTACATTCCATTCGCTTCGATAAAGTGGCGTCCTGTAATTTTGTAGGTGGCGCCCAATTTAGCCCCCAAATCATTAAATTTATGCTTCTCAGAAAGGCCATACGAATTATCGGGATGGTTGCCATTCTTCATGAGGCCTTCGCGCCAATACTCTTGGTGCGTAAACGAGAGCCCTGCCGAAACATCAACCTTATCAAAATTAACTTCTGACTGCGCCCATGCTACACCTGTAGTACTGTGCATATTGTAGTTGTATCCAAAAACATCGCCCACACCTACTTTACGGTTAGGGTTATTCAAATCGTTTTGGAGCCTATCTTTATCACCAATAAAATCGCGTTCGGCAAATTGATCTACATCAAGCCAATACTCAGCTCCTAAGAGATCGTCAACGGTTTTAAAGTGATAGCCAGAATATTTGATCCCCTGAACACCGCCTGAGATTTTAATATTTTCGGTGGCTTGAAACTTCATCCGTGAGCTAAGGGTTAATTGATCTTGATCGTTGCGGCGGTCTTCAACCATATAGCGGGCACTTAATCCTGATTTAGCAGCCAAATTATTGGTATAGTACAGTTTGTCCCAGTTTACCTGACGATAGTTTACATCTGTTTTCCAACGGTTTATAAGGGCTTGGCGTGTAATATCATCATAGTTGTTAGTAAGTTGTTCTTCAACATAGCTTGGCAAATAGCGATAGTAATCAGGCCTTGGATCGTTAGAATTATACCAGTTTAAGGCTGTACCTCCATCGTGCCCAGTACTGTATCCAATAGCGTTATTCCATTGTACTTTTTCCGAAAGATTTGCATAATGGTTCAAAATAAACATCGGTTGATGGAAATCTTTCACCCTTGAGTTCCTTTTTTCGCCATTTTGGAATCCCCAGTTGGCATTGTAAACGTTGCTACCTGATAAGTCATATACTTCTTGGCTTGACGCGGCTTGCTGCCCACGCCGTGTAGGAGAACCATATATTGTAAGGCCAAGACTATGCTTATCATTGATTTTCTTTTCAACTCCAACAAAATAGGCATTGGCATCGTAAAAGTTTCCTTCCACATACCCTTCGTTGCCCCAACGGCGCGATGCGCTAACTGTAAACGCCCAGTTGTTATTCATCATACCCGACGAATAGGTAAACATGGCGCGGTGCATGTAAGTGCGGTTAGACATTGCATAGGAGAACTTGGTTTGCTTACGCTGCAACGATGCTCGGGTAATGATGTTGGTGGAGCCACCAAGGCTTCCGAATGTAAATGGAGCAAGCCCAAGGCCATTGCTAATTTCTTTGTTGCGGGTTACATCGTTTAAACCTCCCCATTCTGACCATGAAGCCCTGCCATTCTCGATGTCGTTTACTTGAAGACCATCCATATAAACAGCTTGGTTTTCATTGTCATAACCTCTAGCCCTAAAAAATACAGGCCCGAACATATAAGCTGCCGTGGAATTGAATACATCTGAAGAGGCATTCAACAAACTTGATCCGGATTGACCTTTGTTATCATCATCGCCTTCTAAAGAATTAAGTGTGATGTCGCCTAGACCAAGGTCGCTCGTCATGGCTGACATGGGCCTTAGCATGATTTCACCAACATCAGCGGTTCCTTCCTTTGCATCAATAGGTAGGTTGTAAGGCTCATAGCCATTCTTTTCAAAAATAATTAAAAGCTTCCCTGATTTAACAACTTCAATAGCAAAAGTCCCATCTTCACCCGTAAAGGTAACCTTTTCGGCAAGGGTAACGGTTACTTGTGCCACCGGAAGGCCAGACAATTCATCAGCAACCTTTCCAGTAACTTTAAGCTGTTGTGCCAATAGCGGTACTACCGACATAACTAGTAAAAAAAACAATAAGTGTATTTTCTTCATCTTCAAAAATTTATGAGAAAAAAAATGTCCAATCTCCTCTTTTGGGAAAATGGACTGCAAAAGAACAAAAAAATATCCTTACAAATGTTAATTTTCAATGTTTTGATGAAGAAAATTTGAAGTAACAAGGTTTTAAAATCCCTCTTTTGGGCACCAATGGCTCAAACAAACAATATTTGGCAACCTAATAATCTGTATATCATGACAATATATCAAAATTCACTTTTTTACTTAAACTTAATATCCATTGTAAGCTAACAAAAAGAACCGAACTTGAAACATTATAGGTAATTTTGCACCCGCAAAATAATGGATCAAAAGGATAAAACTTGCATAATGAACTTATACTATGCCGTGTGTGAGTTATGAATGCTTGCTTCTCTAAACCTTCATGTTAAAACCTTAATTAAGATGAAAAAATTTACCATAATATTGATTATAAGCTTTTTAGCTTTGGGTTTGCAAACCAAAAACTGTTTTGCCCAAGAGGGGAAAAAGCAATACAAAGCGGCTGTGATCGCTTTTTATAACCTTGAAAATCTTTTTGATACCATTGATAGTCCTGATACGGACGATGCTGAGTTTTTGCCTAATGGTGGGAATGCTTGGGATGGGAAAAAATATGCCCTTAAGCAAAAAAACATGTCAGAAGTCATTAGCCAGATTGGAGCTGACATTATTAAAGGTGGGCCAACAATTATAGGTGTTTCTGAGATTGAGAATCGATTTGTGTTGGAAGAGCTGATAAAGATGCCAGCGCTTAAGGCTGCTGGTTACGATATTGTACATTTTGATTCGCCCGATGCACGCGGTGTGGATGTAGGCATGTTGTACCGCAAATCAGCGTTTAAAGTTATTGCGGCATCTTCGGTACGGTTAAAGGTAAGCTGGCGTGATGATTTCAAATCACGCGATCAACTAGTGGTAACGGGTGAATTGGATGGCGAAACCATTTCGGTTGTTGTAAACCACTGGCCCTCTAGGCGTAGTGGCCCCGAGTACCGAGAGGCTGCAGCAAAGCTATCAAGGCATATTGCTGACTCATTGTATGCCATCAACCCGAAGGCAAAAATTTTCATCATGGGCGATTTGAACGACGACCCTATTGATCCAAGCATAGCAAAAACCTTAAAGGCTATTGGCAAGCAAAAAGACCTTAAAGCAGGCGATTTGTTTAACCCAATGTGGCAACTCTATAAAGATGGCGTTGGCTCCTTAGGATACAGGGATTCTTGGAATTTGTTCGACCAAATTATTGTTTCAGAGCCTGTTGTAAATTCAACGGCCACTGAATGGAAATTGTTAAAAACCCGTGTTTTCAATCCTAAATTCTTGATTAGCAACGAAGGGCAATTCGCGGGTTATCCTTTTCGCACATTTTCGTTTGGAGCATTTATTGGGGGTTATTCTGACCACCTACCCGTGTATGTTGTTTTAGTTAAAGAGAAGTAAATGCTTGGCATGAAAGAGGTTATCATACGATGTGAAGATATTCAAGAACCAAATGCTATAGCATGGTCAGAAGCCCTGACAGTTGATGCTCCGTGTTTATTTTATGCTTCCAGTAGTGACTTCGACAGCTTTCTCCCCAAGCTTCATCATTTCCTCTCGATTGAAGAACATGAAAAGGCACTAAGGCTTAGACGTGAGAATCAACGAAATACGTTCATTTTAAACCATTCCTTGCTTCGATTGATCTTATCGGTAAAAACAGGAATTTCTCCTTTTCAAATTGGTTTTGAATTGGGATCATATGGCAAGCCCTACCTTTCGCAAGAAATACCAGATATCCATTTCAACATTTCCGACTCTGACGATGTATGTTTATTGGGATTTTGGAGCAATCCGTTGGGTGTAGATATTGAACAAATCAGATCGGACGTTGAAGCAGAGGCTATTGCAGCGCGTTTTTTCTCTATTCGCGAATGCCGACACATAGGCCGTAATGGCCCAGAACATTTTTACAAGTACTGGTCGCGCAAAGAAGCCGTGCTAAAAGCCACTGGCTTAGGCATTACCACCATGTTACCCTGCATAGGCGTAGTAACTGGTATCAACATCCTTCAATCGGGATGTGCTGGTATAGCTCACCAAATAAGCGAAAACCATCACGTACAGTCGTTCCGCTTAGATGGATATTTTGCTTCAATAGCAGCATCCAATCGTATTAAAGACTTAAAATTGTGCAGGGTAAAACCCTCCAATTTAACAACGCTGCTTTAGTATGATCGTTCGGGGTTCGATTTTTTCAACAAGCTCTTAAAATACTTGTACTTATCATATTGTGCACGCACTTTTTTATCTGAATTGTTTATACAGTATTCATTTATAGTGGCTTGGTTAAGGCTACGGGCTTTCGTATTATCGGCAAGTTCAATTTTGAGCAAGTAGAGCAACTCTTTTTGAATGCTTTTATCATTTATCGGGCACAGAACCTCAATGCGATGATCGAGGTTGCGTTGCATAAGGTCAGCCGAACCTATAAAAATCTTGTTCCGGTGATTGTTGCAAAACACATAAACCCTTGAATGTTCTAAAAACCGATCAACAATACTGATTATGTTGATGTTTTCGCTTAAGCCCTCCACACCAGCTTTCAGGATACAAATGCCCCGCACTATCATTGTAATTTTTACCCCTGCCTGGCTAGCTTCATACAGTTTATTCGCAATTATATCATCAACTATACTATTAACCTTCATAAGAGCCCAGGCTTCTTTACCCGCTTTGGCATTCTTAATCTCAGTATTCAGCATTTTTAAAAAGAACTCTCGTACCTCGAATGGTGCAACTATTAATTGTTTAAATGTAGGGGGAATATACCTGGTTTCAAACAACTTAAAAACATTGTTTACATCAGTTGTTACCTCCTTATCAGCTGTTAACAGACTATCATCGGCATAAACGGTGGCTGTGCTTTCGTTATAGTTTCCGGTACTAATGTTGGCAAACAACGTATCTCCCTCATCTGATTCGCGTCTAATTAGCAGCAATTTGCAATGCACTTTATACCCTGGGATGGTTTGCACAATTTTAACGCCTTCTTCTTGCAGTCTGTTGGTCCAGTATATGTTAGCTTCTTCATCGAAGCGGGCTTGGAGTTCAAGAAAAACAGTTACAAATTTTCCATTACGTGCGGCATTAATTAAGGAGTTTATAACACTTGAATCGCGGGCAGCGCGGTAAAATGTCATTTTTATTTCACGTACTTGGGGATCGATGGAGGCCTCGCGCAGCAAATCAATAATGTATTGAAAGCTTTGATACGGATAATGCAACATTATATCCTGCTTCTTGATGGCATCGAAAAAGCTTTTCTTCTGTGGTAGCAAAGGATGCTCCAAAGCTGGAAAAGGTTCATATTTCATTTTTGGGAAGCCTAGTTTTGGGAAGTCCATAAGGTCTTTAAAATTGTGATAACGTCCTCCGGCCCTTTTGGGATCTTCCTCGCTTATCTTCATCTTTTTCATCACTTTATCAAGTAAGGGCTTAGGGATGTTGGCATCATAAACAAAGCGAACCGCTACACCAACTTTGCGCTTCTTTACACTTTCGGTCATAAGCTCTAAAAAGCTCTTCGAAACATCGTTATCTATATCCAGTTCAGCATCGCGAGTAAACTTTATGGTATAGGCATTAAACGTATCGTACCCTAAAACTGCAAAAATATCATCCAGGCAATGCCTTACAACATCGTCAAGCAGAATAATATAGGTAAGTTGGTTTTCTTTAGGTAAGATTAAAAAGCGTGAAACTTTTTGTGTTTGAATTTTAACGATGGCTGATTGTTCCTTTAACTGCTTCTTGCTATCGATTAATTGAACAGCCAAATACAAGCTTTGATCCTTTAAAAAGCTAAGGTTTTTAACATTGTTGAGCATGATAGGGAAGGCAAAAGGCCGTACATGTTGGTTAAAATAATTTTTAACATACTGGCCTTGTTCGAGCGAAAGCTGAGCCTCGTTTAGAATGCAAATGTTTTGCTCCTTTAACTCTTCAACAATATTACGATAAGTTTCGGAGAACACTTTTTCTTGTTTTGATACAATTTCATGTATTCTGGCCAATAACTCTTTAGGGTCGTAATCGGGTTTAAAATGGGTTTGGCCCTTGAGCTTAACCAACCTGTTGATAGTGGCTACGCGCACCCTAAAAAACTCATCGCGATTATTGGAAAAGATACCCAAGAACTTCAATCGTTCAAGTAGCGGATTTGCGGTATCCATCGCTTCTTGAAGAACCCGTTCATTAAATTGCAGCCAACTTATTTCTCGGTTATTAAAATAGATCTCCTGATCAAGTTTTTTAGCTGTTTTGTGTTCCATAAGAATAAGATTTAAAAGCAATTGAGTGTTTGGCCAGAGCATCCCTACCAAAGATGAAGGCAAAGTTAAGCATTAGTTGCCAAAAAAAATGGCAGCTTTTTATAATCAAAGACGAAATTTCGAGGAAACCTTTACTAGGCTTGTACGGTTAGATGAGGTAACAACACTGGCTCAGATTTTTTTCGGGAAAATGGTCAAGCTTCTTTTGGCAGCGGCAAAGCTAATTTCTGTCCATTTGTCGGTTTGGAACAAAATGCCAATAACCCCCGAAGTTGGCAGATTATCAATTGGATTGCCTGCAAAAAGATTTACAAATTGGGTGAGTGTTGGATTATGTCCCACCAACATAACACTGTTTATGCTATCGTCTAGGCCGTAGAACTGATCGAAGAGTTGTTCGGCATCGCCAAAATAAACTTGGCGGCTTATTTGAATCTGTTCTGATGAATAATCGAGCGCCCGTGCAAAAAGCTTTGCAGTTTCATAAGCTCGAATGGCATGGCTTGAGATGATGAGCTGAGGTACGGCAATTTTTTTCTCTAACAGGGCATTTATCACCTTACGAGTGCGTTTCTTTCCAACTTCAAGCAAGGGCCTCTGATCATCAGGCAATTCTGCAAAATCCCAAGAGGATTTGGCATGCCTAACCAAATAGATAGTTTTCATGCGATAGTACGATAAATTATAATTGGCTATATGTTTGTTTCAAAAAAAATGAACGAAAGGCTCCACGGCCAATTAGGGGCGTAAAGATACTGAAATCTTGCAAATGCCCACTCATATCTATTGAAATGCCAATGTATTGTGTTAAGATTTTGTTACATACAAAAGCTTTTCTAAAAGCCTTTTATACAAGAAGTGGGTTGTATTGTTGAACAATATGTTTGCAAAAAGCTGTACCTTAGCCGTATAATATCATTCGTTTATGGAACTTAAAATTAACGGTATTTCAATCAATTATACTGTTGAAGGGGAAGGATATGCAGTTGTGCTATTGCATGGGTTTATGGAATCGCTTCAAATTTGGGAGGCATTTTCAACCGAATTGGCACGCGATTTCAAGTGTATTTGCATTGATTTGCCTGGCCATGGCCAAAGTGGGATGCTTGCCGAGGTACATGCCATGGATTTGATGGCAGAAACCGTAAAACATGTATTGGATTTTGAACGCATCGAACATTGCATTGTTGTCGGGCATTCGATGGGTGGCTATGTTTCGTTGGCCTTTGCCAATAAATACCCGCAAATGATGCGCGGTTTGGTGCTTTTCCACTCCACAAGCCTGGCCGATAACGAAGAAGCCCGCCGTAACCGCCAACGAACCATCGAAATAGTGAAGGAAAACAAACATGGTTTTATAGCACAGTTTATACCCGATTTGTTTGCCGAGTTTAATGTAGAGAAATACCGCAACCAAATTAGTGGCATGATTGCCAAAACCCTGCTTATGAAACCCGAAGCTATAATTGCGGCCCTTGCCGGAATGCGCGACCGCCAAGCACATCTCAGCTTGTTAACAGAGGTTGCATATCCGGTATTGTTTATAGGAGGCAAACACGATAAACGTATAGCCGCTGACAAACTGGTAGCACAGGCAATGCTGCCTTACCATGCTGAATTATTGTTGTTGGGCAACTGCGGCCATATGGGATTTATCGAAGCCCAAGATGAGACCCTAAAAGCCATAAAGTTTTTTGCTGAACGGATTTATTACTAGTCAAAAGTATTTTGAATGCGGTTATTCTGCCTAGCCCAAAAAAAGTACAGGGAACTTCTAAAAATCCAATCTTCATCGTTATGCTCCTTTGCTAAAATCCTTGTTTCGGCAAGCTCAACACATCGCATTTACTACAGGTAAACTCCGGTTTTAGCTCAGTCGCAGGCCTCGAATATAGAATTTTTAGAAGCCCCCTATATACTTCTGCCCTTTAAAACGCTTGGGTAATTATTCACCATGCACGCTAGCCATATCTGCTGTAAGGTGGATCTTATACCCCTGCAATCACCACTATCCTGTATGAGCATATAACAAACTCATAACCAAGCAAATAATATTTTTATGTAAATCACTAAGTTCAACTTTAGATTTGCATAAACACCAATTAAAATACTGTTAATCATAAGAATACAACTATGCAATATCAATTCGATTCCGCATCAACTACCCGAAATCAACAATTCTAACCCGAGTGTCAAATGCCAGTACCCTGCAACTTTTACCTTATCAGTTGTACTAAAGTACTGGTCGCCTCCATAAATTATCAGCCCATTTGAGCATGATGGGCTTATAGATTTGAATTTAAGAAGACCTTTTGCAAAGCTATCGTGCCATGTTGAAGCTGATTTTATTTCAACGGGTATTAGCTCATTTCGCCACTTAAGTATTAGATCTACTTCGAATTGGTTAGAATCGCGAAAGAAAAAAATATTTGGGTCAAGTCCTTTGTTCAACCGGGCTTTCAGTGTTTCAGTTACAATAAGATTTTCGAAAAGCCCGCCTAACAAAGGATTCTGCGCTAATTGATGCTCATTTTCAATACCAAGCAAATAACAAGCAAGCCCTGTCTCAACAAAATATATTTTGGGGGCTTTTATTATTCTTTTACCAAAATTTTCATAGTATGGATTTAACCTAAACAGTATGTAAGAAGCTTCAAGTACTGAAAACCAATGAGTGATGGTGGCAATGGATACACCCACATCGGTAGCCAGTGAACTCATATTGAGCACCTGCCCTACCCTACCCGCTAAAAGCTTCAAAAATTTCTCAAACACTACAATTTCCTTAACATTAAGCAATTGCCTAACATCACGTTCAACATACGTTTGCAGGTAGTTACGATAGGCCATCAAGGGATTCTGCCTTTGATGATAAATCCGGGGCAATCCTCCTTTTACTAACAGCTTATCACGTGTTAAGCTTTCCATACCAAATGTGGCATCAGCTATCTCTTTCAAGCTAAACGGAAGTAATGTAAGCAAAGCTGTGCGGCCTGCCAGCGATTGGGTAATTGCGGCGTTTAGGTTAAACTGTTGACTGCCCGTTAGAATGTACTGACCATTCTTGCCACTTTCGTCCACTAATACCTGAATGTATGAAAGCAATTCAGGAACCCGCTGAATTTCATCCACTATTAGTGGAGGGGCATGATGCTTAAAAAAGCCCGCAGGGTCATTCTGTGCCATCCATCGTATTTCAGGATGTTCTAGGTTACAATAATGATACGTAGGGAAAGCCATTTTAGCTAATGTTGTTTTCCCTGCCTGCCGAGGCCCTGTGATTGTAACAACTGGATAACTACCAGCAAGTTCCAAAAGCAACGGATGTATTTCACGCGTAATCATGCTACAAAAATACTACTTTTTATGTAAATTACTAAGTTCAACTTTAGATTTGCATAAACATTGCTTAAAAAGCTGTTAATTAACAGCATAAAACTATGCAACGACTTTAAAAACGCAATCACTTAGCACACCCTTGGCTGAATTGACGCAACCCTGATTGCACACAATCACCTATCATCGTATCCGCTTTATTAGTTCTACTTTCGGTTGGTTCTTAAAATAGAATGCATTGTGGATTGGTATTTGACAGTATAGCAAATGCACTATCTAAAGAGTTACCAACAAACCAAATTAGTTAGGGATTCTACAATCGAAGCTCATCTCTCTAATATAACAAACTCCTTATCTTTTTCGCCCTTAAGCTTTAGATTATTAAGCGTTACAGTAGTTTCAATCTCGCATCAATAAACTTGGCTCTTCGCCATATTAAGTGGGTAATTATATGATTATTGTAAGGACTGATTA
>CAZKHA010000068.1:0-16228 GCA_964552325.1 uncultured Bacteroidales bacterium | reverse complement strand
GGCTACTTTTCTTTTGGCCGCTTGGAAAAGAAAAGTAGGGATAGTACACAGATTAGTTTAATAGTGTGATTAACAAGCTCTAAGATGTATAACTATTATTAAACATCTTGATTGCTTCTTCAACACAGACCTAATCAGGCTTTACAATAATCATATAATTACCCACTTAATATGACGAAGAGCCAAAATACCGAAAGCTTAAAAGCTGTAAAGAAATTAAAGGCTTGGTAGTTTTCGAGCGTTTGTGGCACGTAGCAACCTTAGTGCTGCTTGAAAGTGAGAAGTTCCGCATTCCCTTGCTTGCCTCACTATAAACGTTATTAACCATCTCCACAATTCCTCCTTTTGGCTAATTACGGCTAATCAAGAGCGGCTGCCTCATGGCATCACGTTTTCGCGTTAGGCCCTTCGGCGCCTGCACCTGGTCATGATCTGAGCCTCTAAAGAATTATTGCATAAGCACATACTGACCCGTGCATCGGGATAATCAAATTGCTTTCTACCTAATGTGCTTCGAGCCAGTTTGAGCCTGTATTCATGTCAACTTCAACGGGCACACTTAGCGGCATAGCATTTTTCATGTTATGTGCCACAATCTCTTTAACCACCTCCACCTCATCGCGGTGTACATCAAAAACCAATTCATCATGTACTTGTAAAATCATGCGTGAGCGAAGTTGTTCTTTTTCGAATGCGTCAAAAACCCGTATCATGGCTATCTTAATCATATCGGCAGCCGAACCTTGTATAGGCGCATTAATGGCATTGCGCTCAGCAAACCCACGTGTCATCGCATTTGCCGAGTTTATGTCTTTTAAATATCGACGCCGCTTCATAATGGTTTCAACGTATTGATTTTGACGTGCAAACGCTATACTTGAATCCATAAAAGTTTTAACCCCAGGGTATTGCTTAAAATATTGATTAATGATCTCTGCGGCTTCTTTGCGGGGGATGCCTAAGTTTTCGGATAAGCCAAAAGCCGAGATGCCATACACAATTCCAAAATTCACGGATTTGGCGTTTCGTCGTTGCTCACGGGTAACCTGTTCAAAAGCTGTATTGTACACTTTTGAAGCCGTGGCTGTGTGGATATCGTGTCCATTCTTAAAGGCTTCCATCATGGCCTCATCTTGGCTAAGGTGTGCAATAATCCGAAGTTCAATTTGCGAATAGTCGGCGGCCAAGAGCACAAAGTTTTCATTACGCGGAACAAAGGCCTTGCGTATTTCGCGTCCTCGCTCAGTTCGTATTGGTATGTTTTGCAGGTTCGGGTTATTGGAGCTCAACCGCCCTGTTGATGCAACAGCTTGATTATATGAAGTATGAATCCGTCCATCACGAGGGCTAACCAAGCTGGGCAGCGTATCAACATACGTCGATTTTAATTTGGTGAGCGAACGAAAATCCAGAATTTTAGCAACAACGGGGTGCTTGTGCAACAGTTTTTCAAGCACATCTTCACCCGTAGCGTATTGTTTGGTATTGGTAAGCCGAGGGTTTTCGCTTACCTTCAGTTTTTCAAACAGAATAACCCCAAGCTGTTTGGGCGAAGCAATGTTAAAATGCTCACCGGCAAGGTCATAAATTTCGGCTTCTACTTTTACAATATCATCTTGAAGAAGGCTCGAATAATCATTAAGGGCCTGAACGTCAATCTTAACACCTTCAGCCTCCATCGAAGCCAAAACCCTTACCAACGGCACTTCAATTTCATCAAACAAGGGACGGGTGCCGGTCTCTTCAAGCATGGGTGCAAAAACCTCTTTGAGTTGCAGCGTAATATCGGCATCCTCGGCAGCATATTCAGCAAGTTTCTGCAATGGAACGTTTCGCATATTGCCCTGCAATCCTCCCTTTTTCCCAATCAAATCTTCAATGGGCACGGGCTTATAGCCCAAGTAATTTTCGGCCAAAACATCCATATTATGCCGCTGGTCTGGTTCAATAAGGTAATGGGCCAGCATGGTGTCAAACATGGGTCCTTGCACATTTACATCATACCATTTAAGCACTGAGATGTCGAACTTTAGGTTTTGTCCAATTTTTTCAATTTCAGGGCTTTCCAATACATCTTTAAATTCTTGAACAATGGCTAGGGCTTCATTGTATTGCGCAGGCAAGGGCACGAACCAAGCTTCACTTGGAGCTAATGAAAACGACATGCCTACCAGTTCGCTGTTGTTGGCGTCGAGGCCTGTGGTTTCGGTATCGAAGCAAAAACTTTTTGAAGCCGCCAGGCGCTGAATTAAGCCAGCACGCTCGGCTGCAGATGCCGCAACGATGTATGTATGTGGAGTGTTTTGTATGGTCGAAAGCGTGATTTCTTCCATCTCAGGTGTTTCGCCAAACAAGTTGGGCTGCGCTTGAGCAGTGTCCTTTAGAGTCAAATCGGTAAAAACGCGTTTGGCAAACGTGCGGAATTCCAATTCATCCAACAACTCCTTTAAAGCTACTCGGTCAGGATCGCTTACTAAAAGGTCTTCTTCATTAAAGCTTATGGGAACATCTAATATAATAGTAGCCAGTTGCTTAGACACCATTGCTTGATGAGCAAAGGTTTCTACTTTTTCGCGCAGTTTAGGATTGTCAATTTCCGACGAACGTTTGATAAGTTCCTCAACACTATCAAACTTATCAAGCAATTTTTTGGCAATTACTTCGCCCACGCCCGGAATCCCGGGAATATTGTCGGAGGCATCGCCCCATAACCCCAGCATATCCTTTACCTGTTCGGTACGCTTTATCCCAAACTTTTGGCAAACCTCGGCTACGCCCATAATCTCAGCCTCATTTCCAAATTTGGCTGGTTTGTAAATCAAGGTTTTCTCGGTTACCAACTGCCCAAAATCCTTGTCGGGAGTCATCATGTAGGTAATAAAACCTTTTTCTTCGGCCTTAACCGCCAAAGTTCCAATAACATCATCAGCTTCATACCCTTCTACAAACAAAATTGGTATGTTAAAAGCCTTGATTAAAGCCTTGATATAAGGGATGCTGGCCGAAAGTTCTTCGGGCATAGCCTGGCGATTGGCCTTATAATTAAGAAACTCTTCATGCCTGACCGTAGGTGCCATGGTGTCGAATGCAACTCCAATATGGGATGGCTTCTCCTTTTTTAAAATATCATACAGGGTGTTTGCAAAACCCATTATAGCAGAAGTATTTAAACCTTTCGAAGTTACCCTAGGGTTTTTATTCAACGCATAATAAGCCCTGTAAATTAAGGCCATGGCATCGAGCAGAAAGAGTTTTTTGGGAGATTGTATCATGTTTAAAGCTCATTTATTGCAAAGTATTGGCTCAAAAGTACAAAAAAAGGCTTCACGGGGCTATAGACACCCTCCGCCAAGGCTTTCGCCAAAGACAACCATGTAATGTTGGTGAGCAAATTATGGGGAAATGCGAAGCTTGTAAAGAATTCAAGCTTATTAAATTAACCTACTGAAAAACAAAAATTAGTCTTTAAACTGAATTTTAATGGTGTCATCTATCTTTATGCCTAGCAAACCCGATGCATTGGCGCGAGTGAGGGCAACTTCGAGCAAACCAGTAGTAGAAAACAAAGCCAATAGTTCACATTCTATTCCATCGCTATATGAGCGTGCAATTTTATTTATTTTGTACCTCGAGCTATTAAATTCTATTACAAAAGGGCGGCCTTTTCCTACCTGTGCAAATAGCTCTTGCGTGATATTTGAAAAAAGATTTTCATAATTATCAACATAAATAATTTTGCCCAGAATAGAATCGGGTGAAACCACAGGTTTAAAATGCTCTTTTGGGGTAAGTTTTTCACGTTCATCACCAAGGTTTTCAATGGGTTTACCAGATGCTAGGTGAATAGCGGCTTTTACAAAAACATCGCGTGTTGAAAAAGTAAAATACTCTGAATCTTGAAGAATATCAATTTCGACCATATTGGTGGGTTGATGGTCGAACAAAAGGCTAAAAATGCCATTATCGGCGCCAATAAAATAATGTCCATCGTACTCGGCGGCAGTGTGAGGAGTTTCGATACTGGCATCTGTTAAAAGCCCGATAATATGTACGGTACCTTTGGGAAAGGCTCGCCAACTATTTCTTAAGATAAAGGCTGCCTGATTGAGGTCGAAGCGGGGTATTTCGTGCGAAACATCCACAATGGTAACTTGGGGCATGCGGCTTAGAATTGTAGCCTTTACTACTGATAGATAATGGTCTTTATGACCCCAATCGCTTGTTAGCGTGATAATTGCCATTTATTAAAAGGTTTTGAGGATAATGCCTTGAGGCAAAATTTCATTAACTTTGCACGATTCAAAATTACATAAAAATCACGTAAATGCTACACTTGCCTCTAAAAGGCTTGTTTTTCATCATTTTAAAGGCCAGCACTGGCTGCTTTTGTTTACTATGCACGAAAAAATTATCTCAATAGAATCCTACAGCCCGCTAGATATCTATGGGCCAGCCGATCACTTTTTGCGTTTGATGCAGAATATGTACCCTGGGTTAAGACTTATTGCGCGTGGCGATATGCTAAAAATAGCCGGTGAGCGTGAAGACCTTGAGAATTTTGACCGACGATTTGGCTTGCTTCTGGTGCATTATGACGAGTTTGGCAAGGTTACCGAAAACGACGTGTTAGCTATAATGGGAACCGAGGAGAACGGCAACCTCACAACCGAAAAGCAACGCGAGGCCACCGATGTGTTGGTGTATGGAAACCATGGCTTACAAGTGCGGGCACGCACACACAATCAACGGGTTTTGGTTGATAGCAGCCTAAAAAACGATATGGTGTTTGCCATTGGCCCAGCAGGTACGGGCAAAACATATACAGCTGTAGCATTGGCTGTTAGAGCATTAAAGAACAAAGAAGTAAAACGCATCATCCTTACGCGGCCAGCCGTTGAAGCCGGTGAAAACCTCGGTTTCTTGCCTGGCGACCTTAAAGATAAACTTGACCCTTATCTGCAACCGCTTTACGATGCCCTCAGAGATATGCTTCCGCCCCAAAAACTGCTTACCTACATCGAGGATGGCACCATTGAAGTGGCTCCGCTGGCTTTTATGCGAGGTCGAACACTTGATCATGCGTTTGCCATTCTAGATGAGGCACAGAATACCACCCTTAACCAATTGAAGATGTTCCTTACCCGTATGGGCCGTTCTGCCAAGTTTATCATAACAGGCGATGTTACCCAAATTGATTTGCCACGTAATCAAAAATCAGGCTTGGTTCACGCCACAAGCATACTAAAAGATGTTGAAGGCATTGATATTGTATATCTTAACGAAAACGACATTGTTCGTCACAAATTAGTAAAGAAAGTAATTGAGGCTTATGCACGTGATTATGCAAAAAGCGAAGCATTGGAATTTACAAAACCCTTAACCCACAAACCTAATTAACTTCTATTATGTCAAACACAATTGTTAGAACCAATTATGAATTTCCTGGCCAATCAAAAGTTTATCATGGCAAGGTGCGCGATGTTTATTCTATTGGGAGTGATCTACTTGTGATGGTAGCCTCCGACCGTATCTCGGCTTTTGATGTAGTTTTGCCCCGTGGCATTCCGTATAAGGGGCAAGTTCTGAACCAAATAGCTGCCAAGTTTTTAGATGCAACCTCCGATATTGTACCAAACTGGAAAATCGCCTCACCCGACCCCATGGTTACCATCGGACGCCTATGTGAGCCCTACCCGGTTGAAATGATTATAAGAGGGTATCTAACAGGTAGTTCATGGAGATCATATAAAAACGGCGCCAGGCATATTTGCGGTGTGCCCGTGCCCGATGGCATGATGGAGCATCAACAATTTCCCAAGCCAATTATTACGCCAACCACTAAAGCCACCGAAGGACATGACGAAGATATTACCCGCGAAGAAATAATTGCGCAAGGCTTAGTGACAGAAGCCGAGTACGCACAATTGGAAAAATACACCTATGCCTTGTTTGAACGTGGCTCACAAATGGCTGCCGACAAAGGGCTTATCTTGGTTGATACCAAATACGAATTTGGCAAACGCGATGGCAAAATCTATTTAATTGACGAAATCCACACACCTGATTCTTCAAGGTATTTTTATAAAGAAGGTTACCAAGAACGCTTTGCCAAAGGTGAACAGCAGAAACAACTTTCGAAAGAGTTTGTACGCGAATGGCTAATGGCCAATGGTTTTCAAGGCCATGCCGGACAAACCCCTCCCGAAATGGATGATGCATACGTTAAAAGTGTTTCTGACAGGTACATCGAACTTTACGAAGGCATTACAGGCGAAAAATTCATAAAAGCAGATGTTAGCAGCATATTAAAGCGCGTTGAGCAGAATATTTTAAACTTTTTAACCACCCTGTAACAATTAAACCTGGCAGGCTTTAAAAACCAGTCAGGTTTAATTACTTATTACTACTTCAGCAAACAATTGCTTGAACTTAAATGGCATATCGCAGTCAAAGGTCATTTTCTCATTGGTAACAGGATGCGTAAAACCAATGGATTTGGCATGTAGCCCTAAGCGTCCAAAAGGATTTGTTTTGGCCCCATATTTTTTATCGCCAACTACCGGATGGCCTATATCGCTCATGTGTACACGTATTTGATTTTTCCGCCCCGTGTCAAGCGTAACATCCAACAATGCATACTGCGGATTTTGTTGAATTAATTTGTAGTGTGTAACGGCCTTCTTGCCTATCTCAGGATTTTTTCCAGAATGCATTTTTAATGCCTTGCTTTCAACAAGATAGGAAGAAATGGTGTCGTTTGGCTTGTTTAGAACGCCCTCAACTATAGCAGCATATGTTCTATGGATGGTTTTCTCGGCCCATGTGCCTTGAAGCTTTTCTTGTATCTCGGGGCTTTTAGCAAAAATCATAAGGCCCGATGTATCCCTATCGAGCCGGTGAACAACAAATATATACGCTCCCTGATATTGCGACTTAACATGTGCGCTAAGTTGGCTATAGGCTGTCAATTGCTTTTCCTTTTCGGTTGCAATTGACAAAATGCCAGCCTGTTTTTCAATAACTATTAAATAATCATCTTCATACCTTATTTTGATGCCCCGAAACGGCTTCTTTTCTAAGGCTTTCTCCCAATTTATCTCAACCACATCGCCTTTATTTAAGGCAAAATTAAACTTTGTGGTACCCTTGCCATTAACCTTCACCTGGTGATATCCCAATACCGATTTTAAAGCGTTTCGCCCCTTGCTAGGCATCATAGCAATCATAAATTTAAGTAGTTCAGCAGGTTCTACAACAGTAAATTTATTTGTCTTGGCTTTGGGAGGGGTTGGCATAGTCTAAATATTAGCTGCCACAAAGATACAGCTTATTGAGGTGGAAAAATAATGCTTGACTTTTCGATGGTTTGGTTGTAACTTTAACAGCCCTTATTTTTCAAAGTCAAACATACCTACTGTCTCCCATGAAAACATTCTATAGTGCCATATTACTGTTGTTTATGGCTATGAGCCTAGCACATGCACAAGATACCTTGGTTTTGCAGCCTGGTGCCGGGCAGGGCAAAGATGCTTTTGTACATGGCCTCGATTATTTGATTGCAACCAATTATGGCGACAATCCTCAATTACCTATTGTGGCTTGGACGTTTCTTGGGGTTCCAGGAAATACGCGTGCCTTGATTGATTTTGAATTGCCTGCAACAGAGCACAATTATACCCTGCTGCAAGCTAAGTTAACGCTTTATGCATGGGACTCAACTACTGGCATGGGTTTGCATTCTGCACGTTCTGGCTCAAATGATTGCTGGGTGCAGCGCATTACAACTCCTTGGGATGAACACGAGGTAGCTTGGTTTAACCAACCCCTTACTACCCTTCAAAATCAAATTGTGTTGCCTGGGGTAGATAGTATTGACGAAATTGTTACGGTGGTGGATATAACTCAATTGGTGAAGGATAATCTTCAACATCCTGATAGTGGGTTTGGCATTATGATAACCTTGCAGGATGAGGCTTTTTACCGTAGGATGAATTTTGCTTCCAGCGATCATCCCAATGCAAACCTTCATCCCAAATTGGAGCTCATTTATACCAATGATTCAATTCATCCTATTGGCCCAACCGAAACAAATGGTATAATACGTTTTTCATATGGGCCCAATCCTGCCAAGAACCAATTGGTGGTTGAGGTACTGTCAGAAACAGCTAATCCTGCAATAGTTCAGGTCATTAATTCGCAAGGCAAAGCTGTTGTATCGGAGGCAGCTTTCCAAGGCCAGCAAACCATTGATATTTCGGGCTGCCAAAGAGGATTGTATTTTTTAAGGATTCAGCAAGGCAGTTCGGCCATAACACGAAAGCTGTTTATTCGGTAGTTGCCGCTGCTTCATTAGCAAAGCTGGCTGCTGTCTTTTTTTGATGCGATACTTTAAACGCGTGTACGTCAAGGGCATTTTCAACAATATAAGGCCCAATCCGGGTACGCCGCAAAGCGCTCATGTATGCACCACTGCCTAAGGCTTCGCCGAAATCGCGGGCTAAGGCTCGAATATAGGTCCCTTTGCTGCAAACCACCCTAAAATCCACCTCTGGAAGTGCAATTCGCGTCAACTCAAACGCGCTAATGGTTATTTCCTTGCTTTTGATTTCAACATCTAGGTTTTCGCGTGCGTACTCATAGGCACGTTTTCCATCAATCTTTATGGCTGAGAATTTGGGAGGGAATTGCTGAATTGTTCCCGTAAACTTTTGGCAGGCTCCGGTTAAAAGCTCCGCTGTAATATGTTGTATTGGATACGTTTGGTCGATGGCTGACTCTAAATCAAACGAAGGTGTGGTAGCGCCCAACACAAATGTACCCGTATATTCCTTTTCTAAACCTTGTAGTTGATCAATTTCTTTGGTCTTTTTACCTGTGCAAACTAACAAGAGGCCACTAGCTAGCGGGTCTAAAGTGCCGGCATGTCCAACTTTTAGCTTTTTGTTACCTGTAAAGATTTTTAAGGAGTAGCGTATACTGTTTACCAAATCGAACGAGGTCCAAGTATAGGGTTTGTCGAACACCAGGATAGCTCCTGCATTGTAATCCAATTCCATTAGGCAATATTCAAGGGAATACCAAGAGCCAACATGATGAGTATGGCAAGGCCAAGGGCAATGCGATACCATCCAAACGCCTTAAAGCCATAGCGCGTTAAAAACCCAATAAAGGCCTTTATGGCTAAAAGAGCTACTATAAAGGCCACCAAATTGCCAAAAAGCAAAATGGGCAAGGTATCGGCGGTAATGGATTCATAATTCTTTAATAATTTGAAAGCCGAAGCTGCCAACATGGTAGGAACTGCCAAAAAGAACGAGAACTCGGCGGCAGTGGTACGGCTAAGCTTTTGGTACATTCCTCCAATAATAGTCGCTGCCGAACGCGAAACACCCGGAATCATGCTGATGCATTGAAAAAGGCCAATAACAAAAGCAGAAGGATAAGTAATTTCTTGATTTTTTGCGGGTTTGTTGAACCATTTATCCACAAACAGCAAAACAATGCCTCCAACTAAGAGGCTGATGGCAACAACCATTACGCTCTCAAGCATTTCATCAATATACTTATCGAGCAAAAGCCCTAGAACTGCAGCTGGCAAAAAAGCCACCAACAACCGCAAGTAAAAATCAAAGCGATGTACCAGTTTTTGTAGCGAAGTCCCTTCTATAGCAGGACGTTGTAAAGGCTCAACAAATCGTTTCCAATAAAGCACAACTACCGAAAGAATTGCCCCAAACTGAATATTAACTGTAAAAGCTTTTGAAAAATCGGTAGGCGTCATACCCAGAACTGACTGAGTAATAATCATGTGGCCTGTGGAGCTGATAGGCAAAAACTCGGTGATGCCCTCTACCACGGCAATAATAAATGCTTGTAACCAGGTCATTTTATAAGTTGAGGTGGGCTATTTTTCTTCCTTCTCTTTGGGCTTCCACATAATGGCAAAAATCTCAATAACAAAACCTGCAATAATCAGGATGGGCGCCAGTGTAAGCCTTGTAAAGTTAAATATCTCGGTACTAAATACATTTGGGTCTTTAGAACCTCCCCCAATCATCAAGATATAACCTAAAGCCAATACCACTATACCAGCAATAAGCAGTATGTAATTTTGGCGTTCGAACGCAAAATCGCTTTTGCGGTACTCGGGTTGCTTTGGCTCAACAGCTTGGGTTTTGCGCGCTTCTTTTTGTGGGTCTTTTTTTATCATATGTAAAGTATATTCACGGTTCAAAGATACAGATTATCTATTTTGGTGTTCAAGTATTTTCGTACGGCTAAAAAGTTCGACACCCCAGCAATAAGCACCCCCAGAAAAACCACACACCCAAAAAGACTGGCAATTAGGGTAGTATTTCCAAAGTCTTGGAGTTCTGGAATATTTAACCAACTAAAATACAATAGGGCAGAAAGCAAAATGATGGCTAATAACGCACTAAGCACACCTTGAAAAACACCCGTCATTACAAAGGGTTTTCGGATAAAACCCTGTGTAGCCCCTACCAACAGCATGCTGCGAATAATAAAACGCTTGGAATAAATAGCTAGCCGTATGGTATTGTTGATAAGCGTTAACGAGATTAACATCAATAGCAAGCTAAAACCCAACAAGATAATGCTAATGCGGCGGATATTGTTATTAACGGCACTTATCAGGTTCTTAGGATAGGTTACTTCCTTTACGTCTGAATTGGAGAGCAATTGCTTTTCGTACTTTTGGATAGAATCAATACTTGTATGGCTTGCCTTAAGGTGAACTTCAATGGAGGATGACAATGGGTTGAAACCCAAGAAACCTAAAAAATCTTCACCTAATTCCTTTTTAAGTTCGGCAGCGGCTTCCTCTTCTGAGGTATATTTCGTTGACTTAACGTATTTCTGTGCCTCTAGCCTTTTTTGCAACTGCAGGATTTCCGCTTCACGGGCGCTTTTTTGCAAATACACCGTAAAACCCAAGGTTTCCTTAACACGATCCGATAGAAGCTGCGCATGCATTACTACCAAGCCAAGCATCCCTAACAGGAACAATACCAAGGTCATGCTAACCACTGTGGTGATATAGGATGAACGCAGCCTTTTTTTGGTGTAAACTTCTTCTTGTTTCGACATCGAGCGAATTTTCAGCAAAAGTACAAAAAATGCCTGTTACCGAGCAGGCTAGGCTTTACGCATTTCTTTAAATTTGTTGATGAGCAAATTGGTTGATGCATCATGCGTCAAAACAGCTTGCTTGCCTTCAAGTTCGGGCAAAATAGCATTTGCCAACTGTTTACCAAGTTCCACGCCCCATTGGTCGTAGCTATAGATATTCCAAATATGGCCTTGCACAAAAATCCGGTGCTCAAACAATGCTACCAAGGCTCCTAAGGTAAATGGCGTCAAACGCTCGTAAAGAATACTGATGGATGGTACATTGCCTTTAAACACCTTGAATGGCGCCAATGCAGCCGCATCCTCCTCCGAAACGCCCCTGCTCTTGAATTCAGCAAGAACTTCAACTTTCGATTTGCCTTTCATAAGGGCCTCTGGCTGAGCAAAGAAGTTAGAAAGCAACAAATTATGATGATTTCCAACACTATTTAGTGGATTAGCCCCTGCCAAAAATATGCAAGGAATCATTTGCGTGCCTTGGTGAATAAGCTGGTAAAAGCTGTGCTGACCATTGGTGCCGGGCTCGCCCCAAAGCACAGCACTAGTTGCATAGGGCACCTCTTCACCGTTTCTATCCACATATTTGCCATTGCTTTCCATAACAGCTTGTTGCAGATAGGCCGGGAACCTATCCAGGTATTGGTCGTAGGGCAAAATGGCTTCGGTGCTGCAATTATAAAAATTGGTGTACCATATACCAGATAGAGCCAATAAAATGGGCAGGTTTTCGTCAAACGCGGTGGTGCGGAAATGCTCATCCATGGCATAAGCACCATCAAGCAATTGGCTAAAGTTCTCAAAACCGGCATAACAGGCTATTGACAAACCCACAGCCGACCACAAAGAGAACCTACCACCAACAAAATCCCAGAAACGGAACATATTGGCAGTATCAATACCGAACTTTTCAACTTCTATGGTATTGGTAGATACCGCCACAAAATGTTTTGGAATATCGCTAATTGCTCCACCCTTGCTTAGAAACCAATCTCGCGCAGTGTTTGCATTGGCCATGGTTTCCTGGGTTGTGAACGTCTTACTAACGATCATAAATAAGGTTTCTTCTGCATCGAGGTCTTTTAGGGTTTCAACCATATGCGTACCGTCAACATTCGACACAAAGAACACCTTGGTATTTGGGCTTGCATAATGTTTTAAGGCATTACAAACCATTACAGGCCCAAGGTCAGAACCCCCAATGCCAATATTTACCAAGTTTTTGATGGGTTTGCTGGTAAAGCCTTTCCAATCCCCATTTCGTATGGAATGAGAAAAAACGCTTATTTGCTCAAGCACTTGGTTTATTTCGGGCATAACATCTTTTCCATCAACCACTATTGGCTTGTTGCTACGATTTCGCAGAGCCGAGTGTAAAACAGATCTTTTTTCGGTCTCGTTTATTTTTGCTCCCTCAAACAATTGCCGTATCCCTTGTTCCAGTCCCGATTCACGTGCTAGTTCCACCAAAAGGCGAACGGTTTCACGCTTTACATGTGTCTTTGAGAAATCAACGAAAAGGTCTTCCCACTGCATCGAAAATTCACTAGCCCTACTTGGGTCTTCGGTAAAAAAGTCGGTTAGTTTTTTTTGGCCAATGGCTTCGAAGTGAAGTTGCAGCTTCTTCCAGCTGGCAGTTTCAAGAGGGTTTATTTTTCGTAACATAGCATAGGATGTTTTAGGGTGTAAAAGTACGCTTTTTCATAAAAACAAAAAACCCGGAATTTTGTTCCGGGCTTTGCTTTATTATTCTGATTATCAGAGTGGAGATACGGTAAACTGAACTGTATTGGCCAATCCTAACAATACAGTGGGTGCAGGTAGCAGTGCATAGTTTACATCATAATATAAACGTCCACTAAAAACTTGGTTGCTCAAGAATGGTGTAATGTCAGCAACATCAAGAATAAGCTGTACCGAGGTAGCGGTAGCGTTTATGGTACCTGTATGACCTATTTGCAACTCGTTATTGGCACTGGTAAACAAGGTTACCCTGGCTGAGTTCAAGAAAGCTAAATTAGCACCTGCAGGAGCTGTAATGTTCAGGGTAGCTCCGGTTACTGTACCGTTTTCAAGCTCTAAAGTACTTAAACCATGGGCGGCTTTTATGCTATCAACATTCACATACTGCGAGAATTGGAAATACTGTTCGGTAAGACCGCTTTTCTCAGCGGCTGTAATGGGCACATTTACGGTAGGGAGAGTCATTTTTACATCAAATTTCGCCAACTCCTTAGCTTTATCACAGGATGTAAAAAACACGGCTGTCGAAACAATGCTTACTAATAGTACGAGGGTTACAGTAATTTTTTTCATAAAACGAGGGTTAAGTTTAACAAAGGGTTCTTTTTTTATGCAAATTTAATCTAAAGATACCGTAAAAAGCAAGTTTTGGGCATGATTTAACAGTTCTTTAACATAAAATTTTGTAAAACAACAGTTTAATCTAAATTGGATGAGCCTTGCTGTTGATACAAAAAAAGGGCCCCGTTAGGAAGCCCTTTCTTAAAACCAAAAACCGATATTGTTTTAAAACATTGTTCAGACCGAAATCGTTTGCAAAGATAGGTTTCGTGAGGGCGCAAAAATGTTAAAGGATTGTAATAAAAGTTAAAATTTGTTAATTTGAACACAGGATTTAGCTTTACCTCATTGGGCTCATGTTACAACAACGAGATTCAAGGCTGCGTAAAGGATTGTAAGCGGTTAGATGAAAGGTAATCCACCATAACCAGTAGCACCACGCAAAAGGGTATCATTTCCCAAATGATGCCGCGAAGCTAGTAATTACAAGAATATCATGTTTTTTACCAACCAATTGTGATTTCTCTCTACTTTTGCCCCAATGAACAGTCGCATTATCTTCCTTATTGGCATACTGATGTCAATTTTACTGGTTGGTCTAATGTTTATCCAAGTGTATTGGATACGCAATGCCATCACTGTAAAAGAAGCCTCCTTTATCCGGGCTGTGGAGGCCTCGGTGGCTGATGTGGTAGTAAAACTTGAAAAAGACGAAGCTGCCAGGCGACTGAAAAAGTATAAACAAAGTGCTTACTTGTATAGCAAAATCGATTCCCTGAATTTCTTGATAAACAACCGAATTGATAAGCTCTCAAAGGATAATCCCGAAATTCCCACCAAAAACGTAGAAAGCATCCGCCAAAAGCTGCACTACGATCCCTACGAAGAACAACGTTGGCGAACAGTACAGCAACTCGACTCCACTGTGGCCTTGCCCGATGACGAAAACATGGTGGCCCAAGACAGCATTAGCCCACCCGTGGTCGAAAAAAAAATCAAACAACTCCCCGACTTATCAAAAGATAAAATAATCATTATCTTGAATAAACGCCGCGACAGGCTAATAGACGAGCTGATGAAAAAATCGTTTTTGGTAAATGAGGCTTACGAGAATTTTTCGGATAACTTTCGGCTGTTGCCAATCGAAAAACGTATCAATCCACGCATGCTCGACTCGCTCCTAGCCGCCGAACTCGAAGCCAATGGCATTATTACCGAGTTTGAATACGGCGTTTTCAGCCCCGAACGAAATCTGTTAGTAATTCAAAAAACAGGCTTGTATGCCGCCGAACTCTTGAACAAGGGCTTTGCTATCACGCTTTTCCCCAACGAACGTAACACCTCCCCAAGTTACCTTATTGTTTTTTTCCCGCGCGAGAAACAATTTGTTATTAGCCAATTGTGGTGGATGCTTTTTGTATCGGCGCTGCTCATTATTGCCGTCATTGCCCTTTTTGCTTACACCATCACCACCATTATAAGGCAGAAAAAACTCAGCGACATGAAAAATGATTTCATCAACAACATGACCCATGAGTTTAAAACCCCTATATCAACCATTTCGCTGGCATGCGAAGCACTTACCGACAAGGATGTAGCCTCAACCGAGAGCCTCTCAAAAATGTATATTGGCATGATAAGCGAAGAAAACCGCCGATTAGGCGTGATGGCCGAAAAAATCTTGCAAACCGCTATTCTTGAAAAAGGGCAGTTGCGCATGAAACTCGAACCCGTTGACATACATCAGGTTATTACAGATGCTATTGCCAAAATAAAACTGCAGGTTGAGGCCAAGGATGGCGAACTCCTTACCTCACTGCAAGCTGCGAATCCAGTAGTAAACGTTGACCGTTTACACATTACCAATGTGGTGTTCAATTTGCTCGACAATGCCAATAAGTATTCACCACAAATGCCTGTAATTAAAGTAACAACCGAAAACAATGAACTTGGTGTGGTAATTTCGGTGCACGACAATGGTATTGGCATAAACAAAACCAACCAAAAAAAGGTGTTCGACAAACTCTATCGTGTTCCAACGGGTAATGTGCACGACGTAAAAGGGTTTGGCCTTGGCCTGAGCTATGTAAAAACCATCATCACCAAACATAACGGAACCATTAGCCTTGAAAGCGAACCTAAAAAAGGCTCTACGTTTAGCATATTTTTACCTCAATAAAACCAAGCCATTTTTAATAAATGCAGATCAGTATGAATAGGGCGTGCCCCTGTGGGTCGGGCTATTCACTGCAAGTCCTCGCCTTGCTCCGGGCTTTCCGTTTCTATCCCTCACGCGGTTCCATCATCCAATTAGGACCTTTGCAAATGTTAAGAAAATTCCTTTTAATGCGAAAAAGGCACAAGGTGAAGGGTAAAGGGCACAAGGTGAAGGGTAAAGGGCACAAGGTGAAGAATAAAGGGCACAAGGTGAAGGGTAAAGGGTGGCTCACACTTGAAGATTTCCCATCTGAAAACGATAGTACTCCTCTGTGCTGCCTCTAAGTATCTCTGTGTAAAGCCTTTATTGCAGGGTGAAGGGTGAAGGGTGATTAGTGGTGAGTGGTTAGTGATAGGTGTTTTTAAATTGGCTTTATTCCTCTGTGTTCCTCTGTGCTGCCACTAAGCACCTCTGTGTAAAGCCTTTATTGAAGGGTGCAGGGTAAAGGGTGAAGGGTGAAGGGTGATTAGTGGTGAGTGGCTAGTGGCAAGTGGTTAGTGATGGGTATTTTTAAATTGGCTTTATTCCTCTGTGTTCCTCTGTGCTGCCTCTAAGTAT
>CAZKHA010000067.1:0-16307 GCA_964552325.1 uncultured Bacteroidales bacterium | reverse complement strand
CATCCCCCAGTTTCGTTTTTCTGCTTAGCTTTGCCAAAAATTTTTTCCCTTGAAACAAAAATCTCCCAAACTTACCTTTATCGAAGAAGTTGCCAATGCTGTTACGCATGGTTTAGGTGCTTTGCTTAGCATTGCCGCGCTCGTAATTATGGTTGTTTTTGCCGCTCGCGATGGCGATTCCCTCAAAATTGTGAGTGCAAGCATTTTTGGTGCAAGTCTTATTTTACTTTATTCGTCTTCAACTTTTTACCACGCTTCTCCTCCTAGTTTAAAAGAGTTTTCGCAAAAAATTGACCATTCTGCCATTTACTTGCTTATTGCTGGCACCTACACGCCTTTTACACTGGTAACCCTTAGTGGCGCCTGGGGATGGTGGGTATTTGGAATTATATGGTTTTTAGCTGTTTGCGGTATAATATTCCAAGTCTTTTTCTATAGCGATCGCTTGCGCATTATCTCTACCATTATTTATCTATTAATGGGATGGATGGTAATTGTAGCCATCAAGCCACTTGTAAACAACATGGAATTGAACGGATTATGGTGGTTATTGGCAGGTGGCTTAAGTTATAGTGGAGGGGTGGCATTTTATCTTTGGAAAAAGCTTCCGTTTGCCCATAGTATCTGGCATTTGTTTGTACTGGGCGGCAGCATTTGCCATTTTTTTGCCGTGCTGTTTTTCGTCATTTAAACAAGCAATCTCATTTATTCCTTCTGATTTTTTATCGGGGCGTGCCCCTTTGGGTCGGGCTATCTGCTTCAAGTCCTCGCTGCGCTCCGGGCTTTCCGCTCCTATCCCTCACGCGGTTCCACAAATAAATTACTCTTGCCCTGAGGGAATTACACATTCAAAAACCGCTTTTATTGCGGTTGCCCCGCAAATCATCAAGCCTTTTTACTAGGCTATTACCACTCTAATAGTTTGTTTATCAATAACCAATAAAAAACCCCGGGTTTCCCCAGGGTTTCCAATAGCTTTAATCACCAAAACTTATTCCAACGCCACGTGCTGTTTTCATCAGGGCGGTGTCGTTATCAACGTAATTATACCGTTTTATAGCTTCGGTTAGCGCAATAGATGTAATGTAGGGATGCTGGTACGAAACCATTTCACCAAACTTTCCGTCGAGTACCATTTCCATGGCTTTAACACCAAATTGGGTAGCCAAAACCCGGTCATAGGCAATTGGGATGCCGCCCCGTTGCAAATGGCCTAGAACAGTTTCGCGCATATCGTAAGGGCAGCCTACATCCTTTAATTCTTGCATAAGACGTGATGCTGAGCCACCTAAGCGAAGGTTGTGATAACCCATTTCGCTTTCGCCATGCAGGGCAAAATCGCCACCAATTTGTTTAGCTCCTTCCGAAATCACGATGTTTACAAATCCGCGTCCTTTGGTAAACCTCGATTCAATTTTCTCCATAACCTTATTAATATTGTAAGGTATCTCGGGCAACAAACAGATTTCAGCACCACCTGCCACAGCGGCATTCAAGGCAATCCAGCCAGCATAACGACCCATAACTTCTAATATGAGGATACGGTTATGGCTTGCCGCAGTTGTAACCAGTTTGTCAACTGCTTCGGTGGCAATCTGCACGGCAGTTTGAAAACCAAAGGTTGAATCGGTACCCGAAAGATCGTTATCAATGGTTTTTGGGACTCCAATAATATTGCAACCTTTCTCAAAAAGGGCTTGCGAAATACTCTGGGAGCCTTCGCCACCAATATTTATAACGGCATCTACACCAAGAATTTCCATTTTCCTGAGCATCTCATCCGAACGATCAACTTCTTCGTAGGTCCCATCCATTTTTTTTACGGGCCAAGCAAATGGGCCACCTTTATTGGTGGTTCCAATGATGGTTCCCCCGCGGTAATGAATACCGGAAACGGATTTTTCGTCAAGTACCATAATCTCAGTGGGTTCGCGTAATATTCCGTTGAAAGCCTCAATGCTTCCAACTACTTCCCAATCTTTTTCCTTGGCAGCGCGTTTAACTATGGCCCTGATAACAGCATTAAGGCCAGGGCAATCGCCACCGCCTGTAGCTACAAGAACTCTTTTCATGATTTTATAACTAATTAATATTCAATTAATTATCAAATTTTCCAAATTTGACGGCGCAAAATTAAACAATTTCTTGATATTTGAACCGACAATACAAACTTGTAACACCGTTTTAACGTTATAATATCTAGCATGGTATTTGTTACGAAGCCAATTTCAGAAATATAAAATGTTTAAGAAACTCTACATCGCGTGCTTTTTGCTCATTCCTTTTGCTGCCCAAGCACAGCTTCAAAAAGGCTTTGTGGTTATGGCTCAAGTAATTGATGGAGATACTATACCCATAATTGAACTAAAGCAATTGGTGGTTTATCCCAAAAAAGAGTTTCGTAACGCCTGGGAAGCACGCAAATGGGAAAAACTGGTTAAAAACATCAAAAGAGTTTACCCATACGCTAAACTTGCAGGTATGAAGTTCAGGCTATGCGAATTGCAGATGCAAAATGCAGAAACTGAAAAAGAAAAGCGTGCCCTACTCAAGCAAGCCGAAAAAGACATCAAAGAAAACTATGGCGACGAACTAAAAAAGCTAAACTTTACACAAGGCAAAATCCTGTTAAAACTCATCGATCGCGAAACAGGCAATACATCGTATGTACTGCTACAAGAACTTAGAGGTAAGCTTATGGCTTTCTTTTGGCAAGGGCTTGCAAGGGTTTTCGGCTACAACCTTAAGGAATCATACGACCCAACCGGTAAAGACCGTGATATAGAACAAATTGTAGTTATGATTGAAAACGGTGCTTTATAACACTGCCTTATCCTATTCTTTATGCAGAAAATCAAAGGGCTAGCATAAACTTTTGTACAAAACTTCCAGGAGTAGCCCCAAGTTTGTAGGTTCAGGGCATGACAGAGTTCAGTCAAGATTCACAACCGCTTTTAGGTAGTAGGCCCAAAACTCTTATCCAAAAACTGTTATCGAAGCTGCCGTTTTCCACAGAAAAGCAAGGTTCCATCCAATGCTGTGAACTTTATGTTATGATTTCAGATGTACAGTTCAGCCATGAGCAAGCCATTGAATTGGGGGCCAATCTTTTAAGCCCAGCCATAGTGAGCTTGGAGCCATGTAGTTCAATATATTCAAGATGCTGACGGCTACACAATTGCATTGGCGCAGCTTGATAATAGCGCAAGCTAAACTTCTGTATTACTTTCCGCGCCCTTGAATCACTATCATAATGGTGTACACCAAGATTTTGATATCCATCGCAATCGACATATTCTCGAGATAAAGAAGGTCAAAACGGGCGCGTTCAACCATCTCTTCGATGTTTTCGGCGTATCCAAACTTTACTTGTCCCCACGATGTGATTCCGGGCTTTACCTTTTGCAGCAATCGAAAGTGTGGCATCACTTGAACAATCCTATCAATATAATATTGGCGTTCAGGCCTTGGGCCTACCAACGACATATCGCCAATTAACACAGTATAGAATTGTGGTATCTCATCTAAACGGTATTGGCGCATAACCTTGCCAAAACGGGTTATTCTTGAATCGTGTTTAGATGACAACATTGGACCAGCTTTTTCGGCATCCACGTACATCGACCTAAACTTAATCATACTGAATGGTTTACGGCCAATTCCGATGCGTTGCTGTGTAAAGAAAACAGGCCCAGGTGATGACAGTTTAACCCCAATAGCTGTACCTAAATACACCGGAATCAGGATGATGATTGCCAGTGCTGACACCACAATATCCATTAAACGCTTTAAAGTTTGCTGCCATGCTGGCATCATATCGGGTGCAACCTCTATAAGTGGCGAATAGATGGATGAGGTTTTAACTACTCCCATCAAGATGTCTTGCATAACAGGCGCAATTTTTATAACCACATTGGTATCTTCCAGCTCGGTTATAATACGTTCAATCGCATTTTTTTCGGAACGCTCTATCGCGATAATTACTTCTTCAATGCGATGATTATCAATAATCTGTTTCAATTCTTTATAATCTCCCAAATGGGGTAGGTGCTTTTGCAAAAGGTTGTGTTCACACAAGCCTGCGTCAACAAATCCCACAAACTTATTGCCCGGCGACAACGGCTGGTTTTCAATCTCTTTGAAAATTCGTATTGCATTCCCATTACAACCCACAATTACGGTGTTAAAGCCAATAATGCGTTTATGTATCTTGTTGTTTGTTATAGTGGTTATGATGAACCTAAACAGGAAAGTGATGGTAAAATGCAGTGCAAAAAGCACCACAAACGATTGATAATATGACTTATAGGATTTTATTAAATCATCAAGAATAAGTGCAAAGAAGATAAAAATAACGCCCACGAACGTAATCATCAAAGTCTGCCCTAACTCTTTCAAGCGCGATTTTCTATATATCTTTCGGTACGTTCCAACTAAAACATACAGAATCATCCAAAAAACGGGCACTCCAATGAGCCCATAAATAAAATTGGGATCTTTAAGAATGGCATCAATATGATCGAGAACCCAAAGATCGAGGTAAACTTTGCGATACAGAAAAAATACCGTCCAAGCTAGCAGGGCTGCAACATAATCGGCAATTACGTACTTGGTAACCTGTAAATTTTTATTCATTCGTCTGATTGTTATAAACCAGCTTCATATTGTCAATGTATATCTCACCCGTTGAAACATCAGCATCTTTGGTGGCGCCAATAAATATGCTGAACTTTTTGGCTGTGGTGAAACTGCTAACTATGCTCGTCAAGTTCACGTAGATCTTATTCCAGCTTTCTTTGGGGTATATATCAACCACGGGCTGTTGCACAACCTGTTCGGATGTAGTTGCAAAAACGCCAATAGTGAAACTATTAGTACCCTTATAGTTGATTTCAAGAAACACGGGAGCCGCTAATTGCGGTAGTGCATAGTCTTCGGTAGTAACTGCTTCAAATACATCAGTGTCAGAAGTTAACCGGATTTTGCCAGAAAACGCACCTTCAAATGTATTCGAGTCGCCACTGCTGGTCAATTCAAATGCAACATTGGAATCGGAAGTTGTATCGATGGTTAGTGATTGGTCGTCGAAGTTTTCACTCCAAGTGATGTAGGTTTTCTCAGTGTAGGTAGTGTAAACGGCTGTTTTGCCATTAACTGACTGTTGGGGCATACGTGTTACACTATCCGGAGCGAACCTGAGGGTTTTGGTAATGGAGTTGTAGAAAGGGTAATACGTGCGAAGGCTCAACATTCCATTAAGTATGATGCCGGGCCGGATAAATACCTTATGCTGTCCGGTAACCAACAGTGGGATTGTTGCAGGCAACTCAAAAGCACCAATTAGTTGATCATCAACATACACCCATGCATCGGTTATGTTCGCTGACGATGAACCTTGCAAGCCTGTTTCTACTTTTAGCCCAATAGTGTCGATGGTGAGATATGCCGGCACAGTTTGACTACCTTCAAACTTTTCGCATGACACAAGCCCCAATAGGCTTAAAATGACAAGGAGGATGATTAGCGTAGATTTTTGGTGCATAAAATAGTGTCTGGTGTCAACTGTTAACCAAACGTTAACACTTCGGTATTATTATTGGCAGAACCTACTTTTTTACGAAAATCCTTCAAAAAATCTTCTATCAACATCTAATCAAACATTTAGCTTTGCTATGATCTGATGAGCCACATCTAGTGCATAGTAACCGTCTTCGATAGTTACCGGTGGGGTTGTGTTATTGGTGATGGCAGATGCAAAACTTTCAAGCTCCATCTTGATAGCATTAACTTGAAGTATTTCAGGCTTTTCAAAAATTATCTGTTTTGAGGGCTTATCATTTCCCAACTCTATCACCATTGCAAAAGGATTAGAACCATCGTTCACAAAGTCCTTCATTTTAATAACTTCTAGTTCCTTGGTTAAAAAATCGACTGAAATATAAGCATCACGCTGAAAAAACCTTGATTTGCGCATATTTTTCATACTGATTCTGCTGGCAGTGAGGTTGGCAACGCAGCCGTTATCAAATTCGATGCGTGCATTCGCAATGTCGGGCGTATCGCTTACAACAGCAACACCACTGGCACTTATGCGCTTAATGGATGAATTTACCACGCTTAGTACTATATCAATATCGTGAATCATAAGATCCAAAATAACTGGCACATCGGTTCCACGTGGGTTAAATTGAGCCAAACGGTGGGTTTCGATAAACATGGGCTTGTCAAAATAGGTGCGAGCTGCCAGAAATGCAGGATTAAATCGCTCAACATGACCAACTTGCACCTTAACATTCGCTTCGCGGGCTATCTTTATCAAATTTTGGGCTTCTGCAGGCGTCGTAACGATGGGTTTTTCGATAAACACATGCTTTGATTCACGCAGGGCTTCTGATGCACACGAAAAATGTGAGATGGTTGGGGTTACAATATCTATTACATCGCACGCGGCAATAATTGCTTGTAAGCTTTCAAAACTCTTGATTCCGAATTCGGCAGCTACCTTGTCAGCATTATCCGAGTCAGCATCGTAGAACCCTACAAGCTGATAATTTGGAATATCCTTTATGCACTTTATGTGAATCTTGCCTAGGTGACCAGCACCTAAAACACCTATTTTAAGCATTTTACAAAATTTTTTTCGACTATTGGTGATTTTCAAGCCTTGAAGGTTGAAATAAAGCGCAAACGTAAGGCATTTTTGCAACACCTCAAAAAAAGACTTCTAAAGCCCTTAGTATAAAATATTTAACATAGTATTACATAACATTCGGACTTAAAAGGACTCTAAGTTTTGTATAAAACATGGATAAGAAGTAATTTCGCAGCAAAATTTAATGTTTCTTTAAGCAGCTAATTACTAGAAACTAACTACTTAACACTGACACTAAATCTACGGCCTAGCATTTAACAGGCAACACCCGAAACCAAACCCAAGCATGAAATTACCTGACGACTCATTTAGACACAAAGGATTACGCAAAAAACTGATTGAACAGATAACCCAGAAAGGGGCTATTAGTAAGCAGGTGCTTCAAGCCATCGAAAAAGTTCCTCGCCATTGGTTCCTAGATGTTGCTTTTTTAGAATACGCTTACCAAGATCGCCCTTTCCCGATTGACTGCGAACAAACCATATCCCAACCTTATACTGTAGCTTTTCAAACCCAATTGCTCGCTGTTCAACCACACGAAAAGGTTTTAGAAATTGGAACCGGTTCAGGGTATCAAACATGTATTTTAATTGAAATGGGTGCGAGGGTTTTTAGCATCGAACGCCAAAAGAAGCTGTACACCAAGGCATTGGATTTCTTGCCTAACATTGGGTATTTCCCGAAGCTATTCTACGGCGATGGTTATAAAGGTTTGCCAGCATATGGGCCATTCGATAAGATTTTGATTACTGCTGGGGCGCCTTATATTCCACAACCTTTAATTGATCAACTAAAACCAGGTGGAATAATGGTAGTTCCGGTGGGAGAAGGATCAAAGCAAATAATGACGCTTCTACGTAAAACCTCCGAAACCGAATACACTACCGAAGATTATGGCGTATTTTCGTTTGTGCCTCTCTTAGAAAACAAAGCAGGGGATTGAGGCTTGCAAAAGTTAATATAAAAGTTGCCTTTCGTATATAAATTCTTGCTTATGCTGATTGATTTTCATGCCAAGCACAACCCTGTATAGCTTGCATTACGGGTACGTCTAAAAAATCTATGTTGGCTTCGTTATGGTTCGGCTGAGTCAACACATTAACAACGGTAAGCCGCATCCATACCCCGCATGTGCATGAGCATGCCTCGTTAAGCTAAATTTTAAGAGTTTAATTGCCTTTTATACAAAGCCTAATTTGCATACTTGCCAATATCTGAAGCTGTTACAGCTTTATCGCACAAAATGGCCAATCTTTCCACCATGTTTCGCAGTTCGCGAACATTACCAGTCCATTTCAATTCTTGAAGTTGCGTTAAAGCTTCAGGAAGGAATTCGGGTGCTTGCTTGCCCATTGAAGCAGCAATTTCTTGCATAAAGTGCTCGGTTAGCAGTGGGATATCATCAACGCGTTCGCGCAAGGGTGGCACGTGAATCAAAATAACACTCAAGCGGTGAAATAGGTCTTCGCGGAAATTTTTAGTTGCAATTTCTTCTTTGAGATCTTTGTTGGTAGCGGCTATAATTCGTACATCAACGGCAATTTCTTTTTCGCCGCCTACGCGGGTTATTTTGTTTTCTTGCAAGGCCCTAAGCACCTTTGCTTGGGCCGAGAGGCTCATATCCCCTATTTCGTCCAGAAACAACGTTCCTCCATGGGCAAGCTCAAAGTCGCCCTTACGCTGTTTAATGGCCGATGTAAACGAACCCTTTTCATGGCCAAACAATTGGCTTTCGATTAATTCGGAAGGAATGGCGGCACAGTTAACCTCGATGAAGGGGCCATGCGAACGATTGCTGTTATCATGTATCGCCCTAGCTACTAACTCTTTTCCCGTTCCATTTTCGCCTGTTATCAATACACGGGCATTGGTTGGGGCAACTTTTTCAATCATGCCTAAAACTGCGTTCAAGCCCTCAGAATTGCCAACCAGTTGAAACGTTTTGCTCATTTTACGTTTCAAAACTTGGGTCTCTTTGGCTAAACGCTGTCTATCCAATGCATTGCGAAGAGTAATTAACAAGCGGTTGAGGTCGAGTGGTTTCGAGATGTAATCATACGCACCTTTTTTGATGCATTCAACGGCCGTTTCGATATTGCCATGTCCTGAAATCATGATAACTGGAACATCTGTAAGTACCTGAATACGTGCAAGCACCTCAATGCCATCCATTTGTGGCATTTTTATGTCACACATCACAACATCATAAACATTAACCTCTAGTTTTTCTAAACCTTCTGGTCCAGTGGCTGCATCATCAACTGTATATTTCTCATACTGAAGTATTTCACGCAGAGTATTACGTATAGCGCGTTCATCATCAATTACAAGTATGCGGGGCATAGTGTTTATTTTTGCCAAAAGTACACATTAGGCCGATACAGCGCTATAGAAGGTTCAAAATAACGCTGAGTATGGCTTAATGAGCATTTGATTATGAATAAAATATCGCAAATAACTTGTGCAGGCTGAAGAATTTTTATACTTTTGCACGGCTTTTGGAACTTACTTATTCCGGGGACCGAGGTCCCCGGTTTTGTTATAAGCTAATAACCTTTAGAATTTTAAGAAAGTGATTGATAACCTGACCGTTCTAGAATTAATTGATAGCCAACTTGCTGGCACATCGCTCTTTTTGGTTGAAATGAAGATTAAGCCGGGGAACAAAATCTTGGTTTTTATCGATGGCGACCAAGGCGTTGGCATTGATGACTGCATTAGCCTTAGCCGAAAGATTGAATCAGGGCTAAACCGCGATGTTGAAGACTTTGAATTAGAAGTATCTTCATCGGGCGCTGAGGCTCCATTGAAACTTAAAAGACAATACCTAAAGAATATAGGAAAAAGAGTTCGTGTACTTACTGTTAACGACACTTATCATAATGGTGATTTAATGGCTGTTAATGAAGATGCTATTGAACTTAGCGTTGTTAAAGAATTTAAAGATGAAGCAGGCAAGAAGCGCAAGGAAACTTCGTTGATTACTGTGGCTTTTTCTGAAATCAAGGAGACCAAACTCGAAATTCTATTTAAATAAGATCATTCAAAAAAACCTTTAATTCCATAATGCAATGGAACACATAAATTTAGTTTCAACATTCGCCGAGTTCAAAGAGTTTAAAAACATTGACCGCGAAACCATGATGCGCATTCTTGAGGATGTTTTCAGGCATATGCTCATCAAGAAATATGGTACGGACGAAAACATTGACATCATCGTAAATATTGACAAGGGCGACCTTGAAATTTGGCGTAACAGAAAAATTGTTGAAGACACAGAAGTTACTGACCCCAGCTTAGAGATTCCCTATTCTGAAGCCATCAGGAGCGAACCTGACTTTGAAATTGGGGAAGACTTTAGTGAAGAAATCAAGATGGCCGATTTTGGTCGTCGCGAGATTCTTACCATTCGCCAAAACCTCATCTCGAAAATACAAGAGTATGAAAAGGACAATATTTATCGCAAATACAAGGATAAAATTGGGGAAGTTATTTCTGGGGAAGTATATCAAGTCTGGAAAAAGGAAATACTAATAGTTGACGATGAGGGTATTGAGCTTTCGTTACCCAAAATCGAACAAATCCCCCACGACCGATACCGCAAAGGCGACACCATTAGAGCCGTGGTTTCCAGGGTTGAAATGAAGAATGGGCAGCCATTAATAATTCTGTCTCGTACCTCACCCACATTCCTCGAACGTTTGATTGAGCAAGAAGTTCCTGAAGTGTTCGATGGATTGATAACCATCAAAAAGATTGTGAGGGTACCTGGCGAAAGGGCAAAAATTGCGGTTGAATCGTATGATGACCGTATTGATCCAGTTGGAGCCTGCGTTGGTATGAAAGGATCAAGGATTCATGGAATTGTGAGAGAGTTACGCAACGAAAACATAGACGTAATTAATTACACCAACAACCCAAGCTTGTTTATTCAACGTGCATTGAGCCCAGCCAAAATATCATCAATCGTTCTTGAAGAAAACAGCGAGCGTGCCGAAGTTTATATGCGCCCCGACCAAGTTTCGCTAGCTATTGGCAAAGGCGGCTACAACATAAAATTAGCTGGCAAGCTTACTGGTTATGAAATTGATGTTTACAGGGATACTGAATCAGATTATGAAGATGTTGATTTGGTTGAATTCTCAGACGAAATCGAACAATGGATTATTGATGAACTGAAAAACATTGGTTGCGATACTGCAATGAGTGTAATTAACCTTAGCGTGCAAGAATTATTGCAGCGTACAGATTTGGAAGAAGAAACCATTCTGGAGGTGAAACGTGTTCTCCAGTCAGAGTTCGAATAGCCCTAAAACCGGATAAATCTTAACCCGCCCAAGAACCAAGATTTTTGGTTCGCTGGCGGGTTCGTTTTTTATATATCGTTAGGTTCTTTTGCTAAACTACTGAATTATAATATTTTAATAAATAGATAAGCCCTAAATTTTTTGAAATTGTAAGCCTCATTGTTGATAATTGCTTAAAAAAAAGACATTCATATGTAAATAAAGCACAACAAATTGTAAAAGGTTTGATTTAAAAAAGCTAATTTTGCACCCGCCAAATACTAGGCAAGTCAGAAATACAAATATATGTCGGACGAACAAGTTCCCATCAGGCTCATAAAAGTTGCTAAAGAGTTCAACGTTGGTGCAAGTACCATCGTGGACGATTTAGCGCGTAAGGGCCACAAAATCGACAGTAATCCAAACACAAAGTTAACCCCAGAGCAATATGCCCTCTTGAGGAAACTTTATGACGTGGATAAAAAAGTAAAAATTGAAGCAGAGAAAAAGGGGCTAGAATATTCGGTTCGCCGCGAAACCATTACCACTCAGGACAAAAAGACTCATACACGAGTTGAAAAAGAAATTGTGAACGATGAGTTGATGATTAAAAACGTTCAACTTGATTACCATGATAACCTAAAAGCGATAAAAAAGACAACGGTTGAGGCACCTGCTCCTCAGCCACCAGCTCCTGTTAAAAGCGAAACACCAGAAAACAAACCTGTTGTAGCTCCAGTACCTGAGCCCAAAATTCAGGAACGCATCGTTTCAGAGACAGTACTGCCAACGCCAGTTATAGAAAAACCTGTGCCTACCCAAGCTGAAACGACAAAACCTCCGATTGAAGCGATTGCAGAGCCAAAGCCTGAACCAGCAAAGCCAATCCAAAGCGAACCCATTGAGGAAAAACAACCCACAAAGGAAGCCGCCCCAGCAGAAGTTAAAGTGCTTGTTGACACTGCTAACCAATACAAGCCCTCACAAGAAATTAAACAACAGCCTGTTGAACCCAAGATAGAGTTTAAACAGCCTGAAGCGCCAAAAGCAGTTATCCAAGAACCGATAGCCGAAAAAGCAGAAGAAACAACAGTTGATTCTGGTGGTATAAAGGTTTTCGGGAAGCTTGACTTAGACTCAATGAACCTTCGAACCAAACCCGACAAAAAAACGAAAGAACAGCGCAAACGGGAACGCGAAGAAACATACGGTCATCAAAAGAAGACGGGTAACGAGACAACTGTTGTTGAATCAAAACAACAAGAGTTGGTTTTTGAAGAACCCAAAATAGAAAGTACACAAAAGGTAGAAACCCCAAAGCCAGTAGTAATCGAATCCATTATTGAAACACCAGTTGCACCTGTAATCCCAGTTGCAGAAAAGTTGCCAGACAACTTCCTTAAAACCCAGTACCAAAAAATTGAAGGCCCCGTAATCTTAGGGAGCATGCAATTGCCTGACCCACGTAGGCCAGAAAAGAAGAAACCCGTTGCCTCATCATCTGATGAGAAATTGAAATCAAAGAAGAAAAAACGCAAACGTATTGGCAATGAGCCTCAATCAGGCAATCAACAAACCAATACCGGACAACAGCAAAACCGTACCAACCAACAAGGTGGCACCAATCAACAAGGTGGTACCAACCAACAAGGTGGCGGCAATCAACAAGGTGGTGGCAATCAACAAGGTGGTGGAAGTCAGCAACGTCAAGGTCAGGGCGGTCAAGGCCAAGTTGGCCATGGGCAGCAACGCCAAGGCGGAGGCACAGCTCATGGGCCACGTCCACATACAGGAACATCACAACAAGGTGGTCCTCAGAGACCTGGTCAAAACCAGCACGGTCCACGCAGCAACCAACAAAGTGGAAGATTTAAAGATAAAAAACCTGTTAAAGATGCACCAAAGGTTGAACCTACACCTGAGGATATCGAACGTCAAATAAAGGAAACATTGGCACGCCTTACTTCCGGCGGCAAATCAAAATCGTCGAAGTATAGAAGAGCCAAGCGTGATTTGATTTCAGAAAAAATGGCCGAAGAGCAACAAAAGCTTGAAGATAGCAAAAAGACACTTCAAGTTACGGAATTCTTAACAGCCAACGAACTCGCTAGCATGATGGATATTCATGTTAATCAGGTTATATCCACGTGTATGTCGCTAGGTCTATTTGTGGCAATCAATCAACGCCTCGATGCTGAAACCATTACCTTAGTGGCCGATGAATTTGGGTTTAGCGTTGAGTTTATCAGTGCCAATGCCGATGATGTTATCGAAGACCAATATGATGAAAACCTAGAGGATTACAGCACTCGTTCACCAATAGTAACTGTAATGGGTCACGTTGACCATGGCAAAACAAAATTACTTGACTACATACGTAACGCCAACGTAGTTGCAGGTGAGGCTGGAGGAATTACGCAGCATATTGGAGCTTATGAGGTGCAGCTTGAAAACGGAAAGCGAATTACTTTCCTCGACACACCGGGTCACGAAGCTTTTACGGCCATGCGTGCTCGCGGAGCCAAAATAACCGACGTTGCTATTATTGTGATAGCTGCTGACGACAGTGTGATGCCACAAACACGTGAGGCTATTAACCATGCCTTGGCAGCCAACGTGCCTATAGTATTTGCTTTCAACAAGATTGATAAGCCCACTGCTAATACCGAAAAAATAAGGGAAGAGCTCTCTAAGATGAATATTTTGGTAGAAGACTGGGGTGGGAAATACCAATGCCAAGAGATTTCAGCAAAATCAGGAATTGGCGTTGAAAACCTTCTCGAAAAAGTATTGCTCGAAGCTGAAATGCTTGATCTTAAAGCAAATCCAAAGCGACCGGCATCCGGAACTGTTATTGAATCGATGCTCGACAAAGGACGTGGTTATGTAGTAAAGCTTTTGGTGCAAAATGGCGCGTTGCGTCAAGGCGACCTCGTTTTAGCTGGAACATGTTATGGCAAGGTTAAAGCTATGTACAATGAGCGTAACCAAAGTGTTAAGGTGGCTGGCCCATCAGCACCAATTATGGTGTTGGGATTGAATGGTGCGCCACAAGCTGGTGACAAATTCAATGTATTTATTGATGAACGCGAAGCTAAGACGCTTGCCAATAAGCGTTTGCAACTTCAACGCGAAGTTGGGCTACGTACCCAGAAACATATTACCCTCGATGAAATTGGCCGCCGCATAGCCATTGGCGACTTCAAAGAACTTAACATTATTGTAAAAGGTGATGTGGATGGATCTGTTGAAGCATTGTCAGATGCCTTACTCAAACTCTCCAACGAAGAAATCCAAGTTAATGTTATACACAAATCAGTGGGTGCCGTTACCGAAACCGACGTTATGTTAGCTTCGGCTTCCAATGCTGTAATCATTGGCTTCCAGGTTAGGCCTTCGGCAAGTGCACGTAAATTAGCTGAAACGGAGCAAATTGACATCAGGTTATACTCCATCATTTACAAAGCCATCGAAGAAATTAAGGATGCTATGGTTGGTATGCTATCTCCTGTATTCGAAGAGAAAATAACATCTAACCTCGAGGTTCGTGAAGTTTTCAATATTTCGAAAGTTGGTAACATTGCTGGCTGTTTAGCTCTTGAAGGAACCATGACAAGGCACACCAAAGTTAGGGTAATACGCGATGGAATCGTAGTATATAGTGGCCATCTAGGCTCCCTAAAGCGTTTTAAAGATGATGTAAAAGATGTTAAAGTTGGCCAAGAATGCGGATTGAACATCGACAGATTTAACGACATTAAAGTTGGCGACATTATTGAAGGGTACGAAGAAATTGAAGTGAAACGTACTATCAAATAGAGCCTTACATACCTCCCTACCAAAACCCGGATCTTTCCGGGTTTTTTGTGCAATTAACCCTAAATCCGAGCTTAAAAATTGTAAGTTTGTACGCAACAAAATCTAACAAAATGGAATTGAAAAGAACTGCCTACTTACCCGACCATTACCTTGTTGATGAGTTATTTACACAAGAACAGCTCTTAGTTCGACAATCGGTTAGGGCCTGGGTTGATTCAAGCGTTAAACCCATTATTGAAGATTACACAGAAAGGGCCGAATGCCCCACTCATTTAATTCCCGAAATGGGATCACTCGGTTTACTTGGCCCGTTTATTCCTGTAGAATATGGAGGTGCCGGCCTTGATTATATTTCGTATGGACTTATTATGCAAGAACTTGAGCGAGGCGACTCGGGAATTCGATCCATGGCTTCTGTTCAGTCGTCGTTGGTTATGTATCCCATTTTTAGTTTTGGTACCGAAGAACAAAAAAGGAAGTTTCTCCCAGCTTTGGCTCAGGGCAGCATGATAGGGTGTTTCGGACTTACTGAGCCTGACCATGGTTCGGATCCAGGAAGCATGAAAACACGGCTTACCCTTAAAAATGGGGAATACCTACTAAACGGTGCCAAGATGTGGATAACGAATTCGCCTATTGCAGATATTGGCGTTGTTTGGGCAAAGGACGACAACAACAAAATAATTGGTCTTATTGTTGAAAAAGGCATGGAGGGCTATTCGGCCCCTGAAATACATGGAAAATGGTCGTTGCGAGCATCCGTTACAGGTGAAATGGTATTTGATAATGTTATAATACCTAAAAGCAATATTTTGCCTAACATCGATGGCTTGAAGGGCCCATTATCTTGCCTTAGTTCAGCACGTTATGGTATTGCCTGGGGAGCCGTTGGCGCAGCCTTAGATTGTTACGACCATGCAGTGAGGTATGCCCTTGAACGCAATCAATTTGGTAAGCCGTTGGCTTCGTTTCAATTGCAACAGAAAAAAATTGCTGAAGCTTTAACACAAATAACATTGGCACAGCTATTAAACTGGCGATTAGGAAGCCTACGCGATACAGGTAAGGCTACTGCGGCCATGATTTCGATGGCAAAACGCAACAATGTTGAAATGGCCATATCAATTGCCCGTGACCTTAGACAACTGCTTGGTGCTATGGGAATTACCAACGATTTTCCTTTAATGCGGCATAGCATGAACCTTGAATCGGTGATTACTTATGAAGGAACACATGATATCCATCTTTTAATAACTGGAGCGGAAGCCACTGGCATTATGGCATTTAAATAAAGGTGAAGGGTAAAGCTTGCCCAACCGAAGAATGAGGGTGGGGGTTCAAGGTAAAGCTTGCCCAACCGAAGAATGAGGGTGGGGGTTCAAGGTAAAAGGTTCAAGGTAAAGCTTGCCCAACCGAAGAATGAGGGTGGGGGTGCATGGTAAAGGGTAAAAGGTTCAAGGTAAAAGGTTCAAGGTAAAGCTTGCCCAACCGAAGAATGAGGGTGGGGGTTCAAGGTAAAGCTTGCCCAACCGAAGCATGAGGGTGGGGGT
>CAZKHA010000066.1:13944-16458 GCA_964552325.1 uncultured Bacteroidales bacterium | reverse complement strand
TTGAACAAAAACTTGCTTTATTGAAGTTTTGATGTATCTTTGCATCAAAATTCCGTAAACCATGATACCAATAAAACGATTTCCGGTTACTTGTCCGGCATGTGGGGCCAACATGAAGGTAAAAAGCCTTGCCTGCGACCAATGCGAGACGGCCATTGAGGGCAGGTTTGATATACCGGTACTATGCCGCCTCGATACCTCGGAGCAGCAATTTTTGATTGCTTATATTAAAAGCAATGGGAGCCTGAAAGAGATGGCCAAAATCATGAATTTGAGTTATCCATCAGTGCGTAACCTCCTCGACGATATTATTTCACGAATTACAGAACTTGAAAAGGGCAGCAACCATGAAAACTAATTTAATCTTCAATCCTTTTACGCGCATAGCAGGTTGGCAAGCCCTTGGATTAGGTATGTTGATAATGCTAGCCACTGCAGCAATTGCCATACCCAGTAACCTGCGTTTTGATGGGGTGCTCGACGCACATTTTTATAAGGATGGAGCTTGGTGGAAACCCTTTGCCGATCAACTGATAAATTGGCTTGCCCTTACGCTTGTGTTTTCGCTGGCGGCATTGCTTTTGGCCAAATCGCATTTCAGGTTCATCGACATTGCGGGCACCATGGCCTTGGCCAGGGCACCCATGCTGCTGGCTTCGTTGGCTGGACTGCCCGGAATTGTTAGCTCCTTTTTTACAGAAACACCTCAAATAAACAGTGCCGAAGTATTGGCAAGGCCAAGTTTTTGGCTGTTTGCATCCTTAGCTCTTTTAATGGTATGGGCCACAGTTTGGTCGGCAATCCTTGTTTACAATGCTTGGAGTATAAGTGCCAACGTAAAAGGAGCCCGTGCTGGCTTTAGCTACGCTATTTGCTTGATTATAGCCGAAATAGGCTCAAAAATACTTATAACTCAACTATAAGCTGCTACTATACTATTATTGCCGCTACCATAAAGCTGTTTGGGGTAAAATCTTTGCAAGGTAAACAGCAATCAGCTTTGTGCTAAAAAAATAGAGAATATGCTAGCGGATGCACAAGACACTATAAGATGCATAAACCGCGTGAGGGATAGCAGCGGAAAGCCCGGAGCGTAGCGAGGACTTGAAGCGGATAGCCCGACCCAAAGGGGCACGCCCAAAATACACACTAATTTAGTAAAGAACATTACAACCCCAACCCTGAAAAATTTAACCCAATGAAAAGATTATCAGCATTTTTACTTATTGCTTTGTTCAGCATGAACATTGTGCAAGCCCAATGCAAGCAGTTTGCCGGCCAATGGAATGGTGCCCTTAAAGTACAGGGCATACAATTGCGGCTAGTGTTTAACATTAGCTGTAAAGGCGATACGGCCAGTGCAAGCTTCGACAGTCCCGACCAGGGAGCCAAAGGCATTGCATTTGAAAAGGTTACGATTGAAGGAACCCAACTTACTATTGAAGCTCCAGCCCTGAGGGCGAATTACAAAGCGACTTTGATTGGCGATACATTATTGGATGGCACTTGGAGCCAAGGAGGAATGAGCCTGCCCTTAGTACTGTTGCGATCAGAAAAGCCTATAACCATAAACCGCCCCCAAGAACCCCAAAAGCCGTATCCCTACCACACGGAAGAAGTGCAATTCGAAAGCAAATCGCTTGGTATTACACTTTCCGGAACCTTATCGCTGCCCAAAGGCAATGGTCCTTTTAAGGCTGTGGTATTGGTAAGCGGCTCGGGTCCGCAGAACCGTGACGAAGAGCTTTTATCGCACAAACCTTTTTTGGTGCTAGCCGATTATTTGACCCGGCAAGGCATAGCCGTTTTGCGTTACGATGATAGAGGCATAGGACTCTCGGGTGGTGATTTTTCAACGGCTACCAGCCTCGATTTTGCCGATGATGCCGAGGGAGCCCTAGAATACCTGTTGAAACGGCCCGAAATAGACAAGAACAAAATTGGTATAGCAGGCCATAGCGAGGGCGGCATGATAGCCCCTGTGGTAGCTGCACGAAACACTAAAGTTGCGTTTATTGTTATGCTTGCTGGCCCAGGCCAAAAAAGCATTGATTTGATGGCCGACCAGGCTCGTTTGGTTAGCGTGGCCGAAGGCGAGACCGAAGCTGCCATTGCAGAATCGTTGCAGTTGAATGCACAGCTTTTCGACATCTTGCTAAAGCAAGCCAACGACTCTATAGCCCTGCATGAAATGAAATCGTTGGCGCTTGAAACCATTGAATCATCAAAAGCGCTTAGTGCCGAAGAAAAGAAATTACAAATAGATCAATTGCCTATTACCTTAAAACGTGTGCTTAACCCTTGGTTCCGTATGTTTATTGCTTGGGATCCTGCAGTTTGGCTCGAAAAAGTAAAATGCCCAGTATTAGCCATAAATGGCTCGAACGATCTTCAGGTACCTGCCAACAAAAACCTTCCATTGGTTGAAGCAGCCTTGAAAAAAGGGGGCAACAAGCAAGCTACGACGGTTGAGCTTAAAGGCTTAAACCATTTGTTCCAACACTGTGAAACCGG
>CAZKHA010000066.1:8364-13844 GCA_964552325.1 uncultured Bacteroidales bacterium | reverse complement strand
AATGGCCTGCCCTGAGCCTGCCGAAGGCTGAAAGCGCGATGCTGCTGACACTCCGCTACAGTGCTTTCACTCATCAACAAACCTCATGGGTTCGAAAGGCTTATGGTAGGCATTTTTGCATTTCTGTTTTCAAAGTTTCCCCTCATCACCAAAACTATAATACTGGTTGCCATTTAGTATCAAATGATCGAGTACTTGTATCTCGAATAAGCCAGCAGCTTGTTTTATTTTACCCGTAAGCCTCATGTCTTCAGGGCTTGGCACTAGGTTGCCCGAAGGGTGGTTATGGGCTAAAATAATGCCGGAGGCAGTGAAATCGAGGGCTAACTTCATAATCTGTTTAATTTCGACCACTGTACCTGCAATACCTCCTTGGCTAATAAGGTGAGGTGACCCTATTGGCATATTGGCCCGGTTTAGGAGCAAGATTACAAAGTTTTCGTATATACTATCAGCTAGGTATTGTTGCAGTATCTCGAAAGCATCGCGGCTTCCGCTAATCTTTTTCTTTTCGGTGGTTGGCTCCGCCTGCCGCCTGCGGCCCAATTCAAGGGCAGCTGCTATGCTTATTGCCTTGGCCTCGCCTATGCCTTTGTATTTCATCAATTCCTTAATGCTCAGCCTCGAAAGGGCTAGCAAGCTGTCGTTTGCACCTTTTAAAATGCGCTTCGATAGGTCAACGGCCGATTCCTCAACGTTGCCAGAACTAATAAGGATAGCCACCAACTCGGCATCACTTAGCGCAGACTTCCCTTTTAACAAAAGCTTCTCACGTGGGCGGTCGTCTTCGGCCCAAGTACGGATACTGCTCGACTTCTTCTCGCTTTCCATCTCCAATTTTTTGCGGCAATTTATAAAAAAAACACAGCCAAAAAGCAAAACTTAAAAAATTGCCAATCTCACCTTAACAGCGCCTATCAATTGTATAATGGCAAAACGAATCTCAGCTAATTGATCCACCAAATAATTTATGCTATTAATTGGGCGTGTCCCTTTGGGCCGGGCTATCCACTGCAAGTCCTCGCTCGTGCCTCGCTCCGGGCTTTTCGCTACTATCCCTCACGCAGGTACTGCTTCCAATAATCGTTTGGTGAATTTTTATCGGCTGAATCCACAACTTCGTTAGAATAGAAAAAATCACTGAGCCTGTTATTCCTATTTAAAATCAGTCATTCCCTTGCAACAATCCGATTAAATCAGCCTGCGAAAATGCCGTTTCTGCAGCCGCATTCACAAACACATCCGCCAAGTTTTGTTTTTTTGCCTGCAACTTTTGGATCTTTTCTTCGATGCTTGCCGTAGTGATAAACCGATACGCTATGACCTTGTTTTGTTGTCCGATGCGATGCGCCCTGTTTATGGCCTGCATCTCTGCGGCTGGGTTCCACCAGGGGTCGAGCAAAAACACATAGCCAGCCTGGGTTAAGTTTAATCCTGTTCCACCCGCTTTGAGCGTAATCAAAAATACTTGGGCGCCACTGGGTTTTGAAAAATCGCTGATTGATTTGTCGCGACTGGTTTGCGATTGCTTGCCGGTTAGGCTCACAAAAGCAATGTTTTGGCTTTGTAGATACGCTCCAACAATGTTCAAGTGTTTTACAAACTGCGAGAATACCAATACCTTATGCCCTTCGCTTACAATTTGGGAAAGCATTTCGCTTACTTGCTCAAACTTGCCCGAGCCTCCTTCCCAGTTCTGTTGAGCCAAGCTCGGATGGCAAGCCAACAGCCGCAGTTTCATCAGGCTGCTAAGTACTAAGAAACGGTTTTTGGGGTCTTCAATTCCCAGCAAGCGATCGGTAAGATAATTCCTGATTTCCGACTTACGCACTTCGTAAAGCACTTGCTGCTCCTCGGTCATGCTGCAATAAATATCTTGAATGGTAAGTTCGGGTAACTCTGTGGCTACCATTGCTTTGGTACGCCGTAGGATGAACGGCCTGATAAGCATTTTCAAAGTATCGGTTTGTTCTGAGTTTTTATCTTTGTCGATGGTATTTACAAACCGCTGTCTAAAAACCGATTGGCTGCCCAATAATCCAGGATTCACCAGATTTAATTGTGCCCATAAGTCAAAGAGTGAGTTCTCGATGGGTGTTCCGGTTATACAAATCCGGTTCTCGCAACTAAGCGAAGCCAAGGCTTTGTACGACAGCGTGTCAGGATTCTTTATGTTTTGGCTTTCATCGCATATGATATATTGAAAATGTGATAGTTGTAGGCTTTCAACTTCTAAGGTGAGGGTTTTGTAGGTAGTAAAAACTACATCATGCTTCATTAGATGCCCAGGCTCAGAATTTCGCGACGTACCCACCATTTGGTAGCAGAGCAACTGTGGGGCAAAACGTTTAACTTCTGATTCCCAGTTGCTCAACAAGCTGAGCGGCATTACGATGAGTGCTGTTTTAATATCAATTCTGTGGGTTGTTTCGATAGGTTGGGTGAATAAATCGAGTTGGCCGACAGTAGTTTTTGGTTGCACTTGAATGCTCGTATAGAGGTGTTTATCTTTGATGTAGCTTAAAAGTGCGATGATTTGTACGGTTTTTCCCAAGCCCATATCATCCGCCAATATTCCACCAGCCCGTTTTGATTTGAGTGCTAACAACCATCTGACCCCCGTTTGTTGGTACTCACGCAGAAATGACCAGGTATGCGAATCCACATCCACAGTGCTTTGTAGCATTTCACCCGCAATTTCTTTAATTTCAGGATAATCTGATCGCGAAGCTTCATCCATTGACCGATCGAGCAAACCGGCATGATACAAGTTAACCTCATACTTTTTGCCTCGTTTTTTGCTGAGGGCCAATAAATTGCCAAACCGTGTAAACCATTCGGGAGGGATAATAAATACACTGCCATCAGGCAATTGAAACTGTTCGTTTTCATCGAGGATATGCTGATGAAAAGCCGTAAATGGCACTTTAAACGCACCTATAGCAACCTCCATAAACACATCAAACCAATCGTTTTCCTTCTTTATAACCTTATGTATGCCAAAGCCGCTCAAATGAAAGTTTTGGGGAAGATTTCCTTTTATTTCGAACCCAGCTTTTGTAAGTGGTTCAAAAAGGCGGTTAATCTCCAGCACAAAACCAGGAAGCTCCTTTTCAAAACCAATAAGTTGGAACGCCGAACCTGATTTATGCCTAAACCCAAGCTTTACCAAGTATTCAATCATCATTTCCTCAGTAAGGAAGTTTCGCTCGGTTATTACGAACTTATAGGTGGTCTCTTTTTGCAGCACAACCTTTCGTTTCAGCTTTTCATCGGAGGCAAAAGTATAATCTCCATATCCAAATTTTAATACTACAATGGGTTGTTGTTGCCAATCGACTTCAAACGATAAGATACCCTTGGTTTCGGGGGTTTGCCTGTCAATGGCTATGCCGATAAGTTCGGTATTATAGTGGGTTAGCGCCTTATGCACAAACGTTCGCAAATACATATCCAATTGCCGTTCTTGTATTTGGATGCTGTCTTGTTTTTGAAAAGGCAAAATCTTTTTCCCATCGCCTTCGGCAAGTTCAATTAGCTTGTTGTAAGCTCTAATATAACATGGGGCGAGCGTAATAATGGAAACCTTTCGGGCATCGATAGGGTAATTGGAATCGGGCAAGCTAACTTTTAGCCTATAATGAAGTACATTGTTTTCGAGGGTAAACGAAAAAACCACATCAGCCTTATCATCGGGCATTAAAAGTGAGGTTGAGGAAAGGTTCTCAAGCCTATCGCACACAAAAAGCGGGATATCATGCTCTTTGCACAGCCTTATGGCTTTAATAAGCTGTTTCTCGATGGCTGGTCTAATAACTCTTGTAAAGTGGTTTGTATCAACTGATTTAAAGAAAACTGCTGGTGTAACCTTTAATTTGCTGTGCTTTGCTACTATGCTTTCGGGGCGCATATCAAGCACTAGTTTTCCGATTGTTTTTTCGACCCCTGTAAGCACTTCAGCATCTTCGCTTTTTGCCCTTATATACGATAAGGACTCATCGGTTTGGTTTAGCTTATAAATGGCAATAACAAATCCAAGATATTTGTTCTCGACAATGGCAAAAGCGAGCAGGGGAAGCTTGTTTTTTTGATCAAAGGGCATACTATTCAACTACAGGTACAATTTCGTCTTCCAGCGGTTTGTTTTTGTGTTTTACCACTGCTTTGGTCTTCCATTTTCCTGTTTTGTAATACAGATACGAGAATATCATGCCTGAAAACCATGCTATTGGTATTCCCCACCAGATTCCTGGAACACCCATCGTTTTTGATAGGCCATATGATACAGGAATACGGATGACCCAAAGCGAGAAAAGGGTTATAAACATAGGGATAACGGTATCACCAGCCCCACGTAGCACCCCGTTAAAGCTAAACATAATAGAGAAAGCAAAATAGAATGAACTAACAATTACAAGGTATTCAGCGCCTATTTCAATTACGGTTTGGTCTGTGGTAAAAATCCCCATCAGGGCATGTCCAAAAAAATAAAAGATAATGGTAACAGCAACAGAAATATACGTTGTCATTTTCAAGGTAGCTATTAAGCCACGCCGGACCCGGTCAGGCCGATTGGCGCCAATGTTTTGCCCTACAAAGCTAGAGAGAGCCGCGGCAAAATTCATGGCGGGCATCATGGCGAACGAATCGAGACGGCCTGCAGCCGAATAAGCCGCAACCACATCGGTACCAAATCCGTTTACAATGCCATAAACTGCCAACATACCCAGTGAAACAAAGGTTTGTTGCATACCCGTGGGAAATCCAATTTTAAAACTTTTTTTAAACAGATCGTTATCCCACACATATTTACGAAATTTAAGCTTGATTACCTGATGGGTTTTGTTCAAATAAAGCACCATGGTGAGAAATGCGCCGGTTTGTGAAATGACAGTTGCCCAAGCCACACCAGCCACATCCCAATGAAATACCAACACAAAAAGTAAATCGAGTACAATATTTGCTAAGGTAGCGATAATCAAAAACCAGAGTGGTGTTTTTGAATCACCAAGGCCTCGCAGTAGCGCCGTCATGCCATTAAAGCCAAAAAACATAATGGTGCCCGAAAGGTATATCTGTAAATATGTGGTGGCCAATGGCAAAACATCGGCAGGAAGGCCGGTGAGCTCCAAAATTTTACGGCTAAAAACAATGCCAATAATAGTAATTAGGATGGAAGTGCCAAATAGAAAAATCCACATCGTATCGATGGTGCGTTCAACCTTATCCATTTGCTTAGCCCCGAAATACTGCGAAATAACAATCGAAAACCCCATGCCTATCCCTATTACAAGGGCAATCAGCACAAATATCAACGGAAAGGCTGCACCCACCGCGGCCAAGGCTTGTTTTCCAACAAACTGACCAATAACCACACTATCAACTACATTGTACAATTGCTGGAAAACATTGCCTATCAACATAGGCATTGCAAATTTCAATATAAGGCGGCTTTCGTTTCCAACAGTAAGGTCTTTCAT